>DATAAG010000083.1:0-7477 GCA_036260235.1 Longimicrobium sp. | reverse complement strand
GCGGGCGCACGCGGACCTGCTGCTGGCGCACCTGGACTGGGCGCAGCCGGGCGACGCGTTCGTCGTGCTGCCGGACTTCGACGGCGGCGAGGTGGAGGTCGCGCTGGATCCCAGGCTGCGCCCGCACGAGAACGCCGAGCGCCTGTACGACCAGGCCCGCCGCCTGGCCCGCGCCGAGGCCCGCCTCCCCGGGCTGCTGGAGGCGGCGGCGCAGGAGGCGGAGCGGTGGAGCGGCGCCGTTGCGGCGCTGGAGCGCGGCGAGGTGCCGGAGTGGCTGGAAGCCGCCCTGCGCCGTCCGGACACGCGGGAGCGCCGCGCCGCGCCGCAGCCCGGCGAGCGCCTCCCGTACCGCCTCTACCGCACCTCCGGCGGGCTGGAGGTGCGCGTCGGGCGGTCGTCCAAGGACAACGATCGATTGACCTTCGGGCATGCGGCGCACGCCGACGTGTGGCTGCACGCGCGCTCCGTTCCCGGCTCGCACGTGGTGCTGCGGTGGACGGACGAGGGCGCGCCGCCCGCGCGCGACCTGGAGGAGGCCGCGGTGCTGGCGGCGTACCATAGCAAGGCGCGCACGTCCGGCACCGTCGCGGTGGACTGGACGCGCCGCAAGTACGTCCGCAAGCCTCGCGGCGCCCCACCCGGCCGCGTCACCATCAGCCACGCCAGAACCATCTTCGTGGAGCCGGATCCTGCCGTTGAAGAACGACTGCGCGTCGAATCCTGAGCGCTGAAAACCAGCTTCGCGAACAGGAAAAGTTCTAAAGATCAGGCGATCAGGCCTCACACGGAGTCAACGGAGTCAACGGAGTTGGTCTCTGCTGGAACGCAGGTTGTGGCAGATATCTTCCGTTCAGGCGCGGCGAGGTTTACGTTGTGGACACTCCAACAAATCTCTCCGACAGCGAGGCCGATGAATGCGGGACGTGAATCAAATTACAGGACAAATCGTGGATACGGCGTATCGGCTGCACAGCCGCGTTGGCCCCGGTTTGCTCGAGAACGTCTACGAGTGCATTCTCGCTCACGCCCTGGAGAAGAGAGGTCTGCGCGTGGAGCGACAGAAGGCGGTTCCGTTCGAGTGGGAGGACGTTCGGGTCGAGGAAGCGTGCCGGCTGGATCTGCTGGTGGAAGAACAGGTCGTCGTGGAATTGAAGTCCCTCGAGAAGCTGCACCCCGTCCACGCCAAGCAGGTGCTTACGTATCTGAGATTGCTCGACCTCCCTGTCGGCCTGCTCATCAACTTTGGAGCGGTAAGCCTCAGAGACGGAATGCAGCGCATCCTGAACAACCGTACCCGTACGGCGCCACCTATCCTGAATTCGAGATAGCGCGGCCCCATCCCGTAACGTTCGGAATCAGCAGGAGCAAACTCCGTTAACTCCGTTGACTCCGTGTGAGGCTCCATCCTTGGAACCTTGTTCGACGGCAGAACGGCCGCGGATCATCGAGAGATCCGCGGCCGTTCTTCATCTACCGCTGAACGCCGAGCTTACCGGCTGCCCATGGGAGTGGTCGGGTCCGGCGACTGCGTCTCCGGCACCTCGGTAGCCGGGCGGTTCCGCATGCGCGGCTGCTGGCCGAAGTTGTACGAGAAGGTAAGGAACGCCGCCCGCGCGCCAAAGCGCCGCTCGTTCAGCTGGTAGTACAGCGGGTCGCGCGTCTGCATGGTGAAGCCCATGCGGTTCAGCGGGTCCATCACCCGCAGGCTCAGCGAGCCCCTGTCGCCCAGCACCTTCTGACGCAGCGACAGGTTGGACATCATCATGCTCCCCATGCGCCCCTGCTCCACGTCCATCGGCGCGCGGTACATCACGAAGCCCTGCACGTCCAGCCGCGGGGTGAGCTGCACGTTGGCGTTCACCCGCGCCGACCAGCCGAAGCCGTCGCTGTTGAAGGTGTCGTCCATGCTCCCCGCGTCCGTCACGGTGCGGAAGGCGCTCACGCTGGCAAAGCCGCTCACCCGTCCCAGCCGCGCGGAGGCGTTCAGGTCCGCGCCGTAGGAGTCGCTGGTCTCCAGGTTGGCGAAGGTGGTGATGGTGGTGTCCGCCCGGAACTCGCGGATGCGCCGGATGGCGTTCTCCGTCCGGCGGTAGAACGGGGTGAACTGCACCGAGCCGAAGGGGAGCGAGTGCTGGTACCCCAGCTCCAGCGCGTGCGTGTACTCCGGCTCCAGCGCCGGGTTGCCCACGAAGCGGTTGCGCTGGTCCTCGCTGAAGCCGAACGGGTTCAGCAGGCGCGTGTCCGGGCGCTGGATGCGGCGCGAGTAGCTCAGCCGCAGCTGCCGCCGGTCGTCCACGTTGAACGCCACCAGGCCGCTGGGAAAGAAGCTCCAGTACTCCTTGGGGAACGTCTCGCCCGTGTTCTCCAGGAAGAACTCGCGGCCCGTGTGCTCCACCCGCAGGCCGCCCTGCAGGTCCACGCGGCCCACGCCCTGGTTGAGCACCGCATAGCCGGCGTGCACCGTCTCGTCGTACTCGAAGGCGTTGCTGCGCAGCGTGTTGGGGGTCCAGCCGCCCGCGGCGTAGTCGAACTCCGTCACGTCGAACTGGTTGTCCAGCGCCCGCATGGTCCCCTTGTACCCCGTCTCCAGCTTCGTCCGCTCGCCCAGCGGGCGCGTGTAGTCCGCCTGGAACGACAGCGTGGTGGTGAGCGCGCTGGTCAGCAGGCCCTCCAGCCGCGGCGTGTCGTTGGCCCGGGTGCCGTCCAGGTTCAGCACCTGGTCGCTCAGCCGGTTGCTGTTCTCGAAGTCGCTGCGGTTGACGCGCAGCTCCGTGGCGAGCTCGTGCTGCTGCGGGGTCACGGTGTGCTTGTACGAAAGCGACCCGTCGAAGGTCAGGTCCTCGAAGCCGATCCGGTTCTCGCCCAGCGAGCGGCTGGTGGGAGCGCCGGTCCCGTCCAGCATCAGGATGTCGTTGCGGGTGCGGTTGCCGTGGCTGCCGCGGCTCACCATCAGCGTGGACGAGAGCGCGTCGCGCGCGCCCAGCCTGTAGTCGGCGCTGCCGTTGAACATGTGCGACGTCATGTCGCCGCGCCCCAGGATGTC
The DNA here is from genome assembly GCA_036260235.1 of Longimicrobium sp. GTDB lineage: Bacteria > Gemmatimonadota > Gemmatimonadetes > Longimicrobiales > Longimicrobiaceae > Longimicrobium. The sequence continues at coordinate 4,434 of DATAAG010000083.1, read as the reverse complement.
CTGGTCCAGCACGGAGACCGGCGACGTGCCGCCGGTGGCGAAGCGCTCCAGGTAGTTGAGGCCCGTGCTCTCGCGCTCGTCGTGGCGAAAGCCGTAGCTGCCGAACAGCGTCAGCGGGCCGGACTGCCACCCCAGGTTGCCGGAGCCGTTGAAGCGGCCGCCCGTCCCCGCGCCGGCGATCACTCCGCCGCTGAGCCCCAGGTCGGTGTTCTGCTTGAGGACGATGTTGATGATCCCCGCCATCCCTTCCGGCTCGTAGCGCGCCGAGGGGTTGGGGATGACCTCCACCCGGTCCACCACGTTGGCGGGGAGCTGCTGCAGGAAGTTGCCCAGCTGGTCGCCCGTCATGGGGCTGGGGCGGCCGTTGATCTGCACGGCGACGTTCTGGTTGCCGCGCAGGCTCACCTTGCCGTCCTGGTCCACCTCCACCGCGGGGACGTTGCGCAGCACGTCCGTGGCGTTGCCGCCGGTGGTGCCCGGCATGTCGCGCGTGCTGTAGGTGTTGCGGTCCGGCGCGAACCCGGCGGGCGCCGCCTCGGCCGTCACCGTGAGCCCCTCCAGCAGCACCGCGCCCTGCGCCAGCCGCACCGCGCCCACGTCCGCCTCGCGCTGCTGGGGGGTGATGGCGACGGCGGGGGTGGTGAAGGTGCTGAAGCCCAGCGAGCTGATCTTGAGGTAGTAGCGCCCGGGGCGCAGGCCCTCGATGCGGAAGCTGCCGTCCGGACGCGCCACCGCGCCGGTCACCAGGGTGCTGTCGGCCGCGTTCCACACGGCGATCTGCGCGGTGGCCACGGGCCGGCCGCTCTGCGCGTCGGCGACGGTGCCGCGCACGGTGCCGCCCATCTGCTGCTGCGTGGCGCCGGGCGCGCCGGGAGGACGGGCGCCGGCGGGGGGCCCGCCGGGCTGCTGCGCGGCGGCGGGGCTCGCAACGGCGAGCGCCACGGCGGCGGCGAGGGTTCTGCCAAGGACGTTCATCGGTCCGTATCGCTGCAAAGGTGGTCGGTCGTGTGTCGAGGGCACTGCACCCGTCCGCGCCTCTCGAGCGGCGCGTGCGGTGTTCGGGCCTTGTGATCCACTCGGCGAGCGGAGGGTTGTCCCTCGGGACCGGCCCGTAATCCCGGGTTCATCTTTCCGTGCGCACCGGGTCGGCGATGACGCGCCGCTTTGCCCGTCGCGCACGTGGTATGACCCTCAAGCGGCCCGAAGCGTTGGATTAACATTCGGTTATGCGATCCCGCCATGTGTTCCGCCACCTTCGCTCCGGGTGGCGGAAGCCGCGGCCCAGAGGGGTGCGCAAAGCATCTGCAGGCTACCGCGGCGTCCGGGCAGGATTGTAAAGAACTTTGCAACTAAAAGTAACCTGCTGCAGGGGTGCTTTCAACCGCAGTCCGCGTAGGCGGATTCGCGACTTTCCAGCGGCGAATCATGCCCATTGCGAATCAAATCCGGTAATCTCGGCCTCGTCCTCCGCTGGAACTGTCCGTGGAGAGAACCTGGCTGCGGTGCAGTCCGCGAAGGCGGACTTTGCGAGTTTCCAGCGGCGAATTCATTCGCTCTCGCGGGCGGACGGCACGTTACCGGATCAGGTTCGCAATCGGCATCATTCGCTCCCGCGGGCGGACGGCACGTAACGCGATCAGGATCGCGACCGGCATCATCCACTCCCTGCGGCATCCCGGCAAACGCGCACAAACGGAAGCGGGGCCGGCGCCTCACGCGCCGACCCCGCTCGTCATCCATCATCCCCTGCTCTTGCATTCCCTCGCCGTCAGCTCCGGTCGCCGTGCACGATCCCGGGAGCCCGGTTGCGCGAGGCCCGGTCCCACAGCAGGAAAACGGGGATCCCCAGCAGCACCACCGCCAGGCCGGAGAAGGAGTAGACGGGCTTGGCGACCAGGAGGATCAGCGCGACCCCGGTGGCGGCGATGATGTACAGCGCGGGGACCACGGGGTAGCCGAAGGCCTTGTAGGGCCGTGGCAGGTCCGGCATCAGCCTGCGCAGGCGGAAGAGCGCGATCATGGTGGCCACGTAGAAGATGAGCGCGGCGAAGATCACGTAGTCCAGCAGCTGCCCGTACGTCCCCGTGAGCGTGAGCAGCGCCGTCCAGATGCCCTGCGCGACCAGCGCGTAGGCGGGCACCTCGTTGCGGTTCACCGTCCCGGCCTTCTGGAAGAACAGCCCGTCGCGCGCCATGGCGAAGTACACGCGGGCGCCGGCCAGGATCAGCCCGTTGATGCACCCGAAGGTGCTGATCAGGATGGCGCCGGCCATCAGGTACTGCCCCACCGGGCCGAACATGTGCTCCAGCGCCAGCGTCCCCACCCGGTCCTGCGGCGCGCCCTTGATCTCGTCCAGGGTGAGGACGGAGAGGTACGCCAGGTTGGCCGTCACGTACAGCACCGTCACCAGCCCCGTCCCCAGCGCCAGCGCCAGCGGCAGGTTGCGTTCCGGCCGCTGCACCTCCGCCGCCGCGAAGGTCACGTTGTTCCACGCGTCCGACGAGAAGAGCGACCCCACCATCGCCGCGCCGAAGGCGGTGACGATGAGCGGGATGGCGATCCCCAGCACCGTCACCGGCGTGCCGCCGGGCGAGCCCTGCCAGAAGCTGCCGAAGTTGCCCGCGATGGCGTCGGCGTTGCGGCCGATGGTGATGCCCAGGAGGATGAGCGCCGCCAGCGCGCCCGTCTTGGCGATGGTGAACGAGGTCTGGATCCACTTGGCCTCGCGCAGCCCGCGCACGTTGACCCAGGTGAGCAGCGCGATGACCAGGATTCCCACCACCCGCTGCCACGAAAGCCCCAGGTCTACGGTGCCGCCCGGCATCTGGATCCCCCGCACGCCGGCGAACACGTCCGGCGAGACGGCGGGAAAGAAGACGCCCAGGAAGCGCGAGAACGCCACCGCCACCGCCGCGATGGTCCCCGTCTGGATCACCATGAACAGCGTCCAGCCGTACAGGAAGCCGGTCATGCGCCCCAGCCCCTCGCGCAGGAACACGTACTGCCCACCGGCGCGCGGCATGGCGGCGGCCAGCTCGCCGTAGCTGAGCGCGGCGGCCAGCGTCATCAGCCCCGACGCCACCCAGACGACGATGAGCCCGCCGGGCGAGCCCATGTTGCGGGCGATGTCGGCGGAGACGATGAAGATCCCCGAGCCGATCATCGACCCCGCCACCAGCATCACGGCGTCCAGCAGCGTCAGCCCCTGCTTCAACCCGGCGTCTGCGGCGGCGGGCGGCGGCGCGGCCCGCTCCATCGTGTCCATGGTGCTCATCGGCGACCCGGTGCGTGTGGTGTAGTGCATCCGCCGCGGCGGCGGCCAGGCAGGGAGACCCGCGAGGTACGTCCTACAGGTGAATCAGCGCGAGCGCCATCGTGCCGTTCGAGGGTACAGGTTACAGGGGACAGGTTACAGGGAGAGTGCATCCCCCTGTGACCTGTAACCTGTCCCCTCGACCCGCCGGGCCGTTCAGGTACCCGTCTACCGGGCGGCCGGGTCCACCGCCACCGGCGCGGCGGCCGGGGCCAGCGCGACGGCCGGCGCTTGGGCCGGGGCGCGCACCTCCAGCTCCGTCCCGGGCTCGCCCAGCGGGCGCACGGCGATGTGGGGCGCGATCACCAGCGAAACGATGGACATCAGCTTGATCAGGATGTTCATCGACGGGCCCGAGGTGTCCTTGAACGGGTCGCCCACGGTGTCGCCGGTCACCGCCGCCTTGTGCTCGGCGGAGCCCTTGTAGACCAGCACGCCGTTGATCATGGCGCCCTTCTCGAACGACTTCTTGGCGTTGTCCCAGGCGCCGCCGGCGTTAGACTGGAACATCGCCATCAGCACGCCGCTCACCGTCACGCCGGCCAGCACCCCGCCCAGCACCTCGGGCCCCATGGTGAAGCCCACGATCACCGGGACGATGAGGGCGATGGCGCCCGGCTTCACCATCTCGCGGATGGCGGCCTGGGTGCTGATGGCCACGCAGCGGCCGTACTCCGGCTGGCCGGTGCCCTCCAGGATCCCCGGGATCTCGCGGAACTGCCGGCGGACCTCGTGCACCATCGACATCGCCGCGCGCCCCACCGCGGCGATGGCCAGCGACGAGAAGATGAAGGGGATCATCGCGCCCACGAACAGCCCGCCCAGCACCCGCGCGTTGGAGATGTCGATGACGTCGATCCCCGAGATGCCCATGAACGCGGCGAACAGCGCCAGCGCGGTGAGCGCCGCGGAGGCGATGGCGAAGCCCTTCCCGGTCGCCGCCGTGGTGTTGCCGACGGCGTCCAGGATGTCGGTGCGCTGCCGCACCTCCGGCGGAAGCTCGCTCATCTCCGCGATGCCGCCCGCGTTGTCCGCGATGGGGCCGAAGGCGTCGATGGCCAGCTGCATGGCCGTGGTCGCCATCATTCCCGCCGCGGCGATGGCCACGCCGTACAGCCCCG
>DATAAG010000082.1:0-4281 GCA_036260235.1 Longimicrobium sp. | reverse complement strand
GCGCGGAGTGGTGGGCGGAGGTCGGCCCGCGGCTCGCCGCGCGAGCGGGCGAGGGGCCACCGCCGCCACCCACGGCAGCCCCTCGCCCGCTCGCGCGGCGAGCCGCGGGCCGACCTCCGCCCACCACTCCGCGCCCACCAGCCACGCCACCGTCGCGCCGGTGAGCGCCACGATCGACAGGTAGCTCACCATCTCCACCGCCAGCACGGCGACGGCCGCCCCGGCCGGAACCCCGGCGGAGAGTAGCCCCAGCCAGCGCGCGGGCTCTCCGCCCAGCCGCATCGGCGTCACGGCGCCCGCGGCGTCGCCGAAGAGGATCGCCGCGCCAAGGTCCCGCACGCGCAGCCGGTGCCCCGCGCCGCGAAAGAAGCAGCGCAGCCGCACCGCGCGGGCGAGCAGGTCCACCGCCAGCAGCGCGGTGCACAGCAGGAAGGCGAGGGGAAGGCTCACGGGCTACGGGTCATCAGCAGGGGGATCGCCCACTCTCGGCCACGAGCGGCGCGGGAGAGCAAGGTGTGCGCTTTCCGGCGCGGGCGCCACCTTCCTGTCGCGACTGCCGCGGCTGCGCGCACATTTCACGCATGATGACGGAAAACGAGAGCACGTTCCCTGCGCGGAGGACGCCGCCCACCCGCACCGTTTCGCCGGTCCGTGCGGGTGCACGCGTCCACCTTTTTCGTCCGGAGGCTTTGCGATGAGAAAGAAGCTGCGGCTGAACGCCGACGAGCTGGCGGTGGAATCGTTCCGTCCCGGCGGGGAGGGTGCCGGCCTGCGGGGCACCGTGCGCGGGCGCGACCAGGCGAACGGCATCCCGCCCACGGAGAGCAGCTGCGACGCCTACGAGTGCGGCTGCATTCCGACGGCCCAGACCTGCGACCAGCAGATCTGCGGGGGAGGGAGCCAGCAGGTGGGCGCCGTCTGCTGATCTGAGCACCGCGAGACGGCGAGGGCTCCGCGAGCCGTCGCCGCGGAGCCCCGCCGTTCACCCTGCGGGGATCGTGGATGAGCGAGCATCCGATGAACGGCCCGCGATCGGAGGCCTACCGCCCGGCGGCCTCCGTCACCGCGAAAACCGCGGCGAACCCTCTGCCGCGCGGTGGGAGGTGGGTGCCGCCGGTGTACATCTGCGAGATCTCCCCGTCCAGGAACAGGGCGTCCGGGCACCGGAGCGTGTCCCGGAACGCCGTCGCGAGCTCGTAGAAGGTCACCCGGGTGTCCGAGATCACGAAGACGACGGTGCCATCCGCGCGCACCCCGACGCCGTTGCGCACCTTCCGGCTCGTGGCGGTGGGCGCGAAGCTCGGGGCCAGCCGGCCGCGGCGCACCAGCATGGGGCCGGACTGCGTCGCGAGCCTCAGTGCCGCGGCCGAGGCGGGGCGCGCCGCGAAGTCTGCCGTCGAAAGCACCGCCGCCCGTCCCCCGGAGACGAAGAAGACGCCGTTGGGCGGACAGTAGAAGTTCGCGACCCTGCACGGGTTCGGGGGACCCGGAAGACGGTTCAGCCGTGAATACGTGCGGCCGCCGTCGGCGACGAGCAGCCCGGTGGCGGAATCCACGCTCTCGTACAGCCCCGCGTTCGTGGCGAAGAGGAGGCGTTCGCCCCGCGCCCGCACCAGCTCGTCCACACGCGAAATCCATTGCACCGCCCGCCCTGTGCCGTCACGCGCGACGAGCTGCAGCCGCGGCACAGCCCCGGGCGCGATCTCGCACACGCGGTAGCGCGCCGCGGCGATCGTCTGCTGGCGGCAGGCGACGGGCGCCTGCGCCGAGCGGGTCTGCGAAGAGCGGGCATCCGCCAGCGCCAGCGCGCCGCCCGAGACAAGGACCAGCCCGGCGGGCAGCCAGCGTGCGGCGCGCGTGGACAGCAGCGATCGGCGCATGGGTTCTTCCCGCAGTCGCGATTCACGATCCTGACCGCTGCGGCAATGCGGAGGCCAGCCGGTCCAGGGTAATGCTGCCGATTGCCGATCTCATCAGCCAATCGTGCAACCCGCCGCCACGAGCGAATGATGCCCATTGCGAATCTGGTCCGGTAATCGCCCGCACCGCGCCGGAGCGACTAAAGTCGCCGCTGGAAATTCGCAAAGTCCGCCTGCGCGGACTCGCGTACGCAAGATCGCGGCGCTGATCGGGCCACCAGGTTCGGCGAGTAGATCCTTCGGTCGGCGCCAGAGTATCGTGCAGACTGAAGGTTACGCGCGGCGCCTCCCTCAGGAAAACAAGGCTCGGTCATGGTTGAGCGGACAACGCCACGTACGTCAGGGCTCGCGCCCCTCCAGCCGGGCGAGCTGCACGGCGGCGGAGCGGAGCATGGGATTGAGGGCCACGGCCCGGCGGTAGGCCTCCGCCGCGCCCGTGCGATCACCCGCGGCGCGCAGGGCGGCGCCCAGGCGGATGTACAGCACCGGCTGCCGCGGGAAGAGCTCGACGCCCGCGCGCAACAGCTCGATCCCGGCCGCGGAGGCGGAGTCCGCGCGCAGCAGCCCCGCCGCCGCCTGCTCCACCACGTAGCTGCTCAGGTACCCCGGCGCGCCGGGCGCCGCCATCTCCCGCAGCCGCGCCGCCGCCGCCCCGCCGCCCTGCTCGCGCGCCACCCGCTGCAGCTCGGCCACCAGCACGGGCTCGTCCGGCCCGTGGAACTCCAGCGGCACCGACAGCAGCGTGTCGCGCACGGGCTCGCCCCGCAGAAAGCGCATCATCAGGTCGCGGATGGCGGGCGTGGCACCGTAGAAGTCATGCGACACGCCGTCGATCACCACGTGCACGCCGTTGGGAAAGCCGGCGCGGACCTCTTCCGCGTCGCTCACGGAGGTGCGGCCGTCGTAGCGCCCGCTCAGGAAGAGCGCGGGCACCGGCGAGCGCAGCGGCCCGCGGAACTCCTCGCCCAGGACCTCCACGCCCCACGCCCCCTGGAAGCCGGGTTCGTTGAAGGGGTAGTTGATGGCGTCGCCCAGCAGCGCGTCCTCCGCCTCCGCCAGGATGCGCAGCTGCCGCTCCGGCGACACCCCGGACGCCAGGTGCATGGTGTACGACATCGCCGTGCGCATCGGGCGCTGCTTGAGCCCCGCGACCACGGCGCCCGCGACCACCTCGTACCGGCCGGCGTCCAGCGCGGCCATCAGCAGCGGCAGGCGGGTGATGAAGTCCAGCTCGCCGCCGGAGAGCGCGATCAGCACGCGCACCTCGTCGCCGCCGATCAGCACCGTCTGGCTGTCCACCCGCACCCGCGCCGGCTGGGCGTCCAGCCGCGCCAGCACGCGGCGGGTGGTGCCCACCAGGTCCGGCACCAGCGGCGAGAGGCGCGGATGGGTACGCACCGCGCTGTCCACCCGCTCCAGCAGCGCCTGGCCGTCCCCCGGATACCGCCAGCGCTGGCCGGGCCCGTTCACGCCGCCCACGATCATCCGGTGGACGTGCGCGCCGTGGCGGCGCACGTACGCCAGCGCCAGGTGCGAGCCGTAGCTGCGCCCCCACAGGCTGATGCGCTCCGCCCCCAGCGCGCGGCGGATGGCGTCCAGGTCGTCGGCGCTCTCCACCGTGTTGTAGGCGGCCAGGTCCACCCCGCGCCCGCGCACCTCCTCCGCCGCGCGACGTGCGCGGGCCGCCACGTGCGCGTGCGCGTGGGACGAGCCCACGGGCAGCTCCAGCGGCAGCTCGAAGGTGCCGGTGATGTTCAGGCTGGGCTCCGCCGTCCCCGTGCCGCGCTGGTCGTAGAAGACGACGTCGGCCACCTCGCGCATCGCCATGGCGATGGGGAAGTACAGGTCGCGGGTGGCCGCGGCCATCCCCGAGTTCCCCGGCCCGCCGGCCAGGTAGACGATGGGCGGGCCCGGGTTCGGGTTGGCGCTGCGGAAACGCAGCAGCGGCAGGCGCACCTTCGGGCCGCCGGGGTTGGCATGGCGCTCGGGGACGGTGATCCACGCCGTCTCCGCCTCGGCGCGCTCGCCCGACCCGCTGGTGAAGGCGATCGGCGTCCACTCCAGCACGGTCTGCGCGGCGAGGGGAGGAAGTGCGGTCACGGCCATGGCGGCGGAGAGAAGGAGGGCTCGGGATAGCATGCGGGCACCGCGGGCGTGGGGGAAGGGAGTTGGGGAAAGAAGCCAGGTGTCACTGAACCTTCCGCCTTCGGCAACGCTGTCTTCCTGAGCTTGACTTTGTCCAAGTTGATGCTGCAGTGCGGCGGCAGGTCTCGCCAAAACACCCGTCCAGTTTACATTGGGTGCATGTGCCTGCCTACCACCGCCGTCGCGTCCGGATACGCGGAGTTCGAGGCGCTCGTCC
>DATAAG010000081.1:0-2480 GCA_036260235.1 Longimicrobium sp. | reverse complement strand
GCTGAACATCGCGTGGACGTCGCTGGAGCCGCAGTACGCTTCCGTGGAGTCGCTGGGCGGCGGCAACGCCCGCATCGACCCCGCCTATCCCGGGCGCGCGCGGGTGGTGGCGCAGGCGGGTCCGCTGGCGGACACGGTGGTGGTCCGCGTCATCCACGACATCACCTACGTGGAGATCATGCCCTTCCGCCTGCGCGCCATGGTGGGCGACTCCATCGTGTTCTCGGCCATCGGGCGAAACGCGGAAGGGGTGGTGCGCTGGGCGCCGGTCTCCTGGTCCGTGGAGGGGAGCGCGATGACGCTGACGGTGGTGGACAGCGCCCGGGCGATCGGGCGGATGGTGGCGCCGGGGGTGGTGACGGTGGAGGCGACGGTGGGATGGGAGCCCGTGCAGTCGGGCTCGGTGCAGATCGAGGGCGTCACCTCCAGCGACCTGGCGTCCGTTTCGGCGGGAGAGATTCACAACTGCAGCCTTACGTCGGCCGGAAAGGTGTACTGCTGGGGGCAGAACTCCAACGAGTTCACGGGGACCGACATCGCCGACGGCTGCCCGTTCGCGCCCTGCAACACCACGCCCATGCCGCTGCGGGCGGGGCTGACGTTCGCCGCCCTGGCCACCGGGCACATGGCCACCTGCGGCATCACCCCCGCCGGGCCCACCTGGTGCTGGGGACACAACTACTCCGGCCAGCTGGGCACGGGCACCGCCAGCCAGCTGACGATCCGGGAACCGCAGGAGGTGGCCGGCGGGCACCGGTTCGCGCGGCTCGCCATGGGAGCGTCCCACAGCTGCGGCCTGGACGGGCAGGGCACGGCGTACTGCTGGGGCGGCAACGCCTGGGGCGAGCTGGGCACCGGAACGGCGGGGGATCACCACGCGCCGGCGCCGGTGGCGGGCGGGCACACGTGGAAGCACCTTGCGGCGGGCGGCAACCGCACCTGCGGCATCACCACCGCGGACGAGGCGTTCTGCTGGGGAGCCTGGCTCGGCAGCGTTCCGGCGCGGGTGCCGCAGGCGCCCGTCTTCACCACCATCACGGTGGGGTGGGAGCACCAGTGCGGGCTCGCGGCGGACGGCCAGGCTTACTGCTGGGGGCTCAGCCGGGAGGGCGCGCTGGGCCGGGGCAGCACGGAGCTCGGCAGCGACTCCGTTCCGCGGCCGGTGGCGGGCGGCCGTCGCTTCGTGGCCATCGATGCAGGGTACTCGCTCACCTGCGCGCTGGACGCGGCGGGCGCGGCGTGGTGCTGGGGGAGCGACGAGTACGGCAAGCTGGGCAATGGCGGGGCCGACGCGTCCAGCGGCGTGCCGGCGCGGGTGGCGGGCGGGCACGTGTTCCGATCGATCACGGCGGGGCGCGAACACGCCTGTGCCGCCACCGGCGACGGCAGCGTCTTCTGCTGGGGAGACGGATACATCGGCGTCCTGGGCAACGGCTCGCGCGAGGACAGCCCCGTTCCCACGCGCGTCTCCGCCGTCCCCTGAGCCCTCCGGCGCGGCGGAGGAGCCCGGCGAGCGCGACGAGCCGCTTCCGCCAGGCGGCGGAGCTGTGCATCCAGCACCAGGGCGGATCGACGTCCCTCCTGCAGCGCCGCCTGCGCATCGGCTACGGCCGCGCGGCGCGGGTGATGGACCAGCTGGAGAAGGCCGGCCCCCCCCCCCGACGGCTCCAGGCCCCGCGAGGTGCTGGTGGACTTTCCCCAGCTGGACGCGATCTGCGGGGACGCGTAGCGACGGGCCTCCGTGTCTCCCCCCGCGGATCGCGTCCGTACTTCACCCCCGGGCCGCCCGGAGGGCGTGTCGAATCGCAACCCCCTGAATGCGAGGCCGACTTGTCCACGTACAGACCGGTGATCCGCACCTTCGCCCTTCTTGCCGCCGCCCTGGCGGCGGCGAGCTGCTCCGAGGGCGGGCCCACGCCGCCGGAGGAGAAGGTGCCGCGCTTCGTCGTGATCGTCGGCGGGACCGGGCAGGTGGCGGAGGTGGGGACGCAGCTGCCGCTGCCGCTGGTGGTGCAGGTGCGCACCATCGAGGGAGAGCCGGTGCCCGGCGTGACGGTGGACTGGAGCACCCTGCAGGGCGGGGTGCCGAACCCCGCGTCCAGCACCACGGACGCGGACGGGCGCGCCTCCACCCGGCTCACGCTCGCCACCACGGCCGGGGAGGACAGCGTGGTCGCGACGGTCCACGGCACGCAGACCTCGGGGCGGGTGGGGGTGCGGGGGCTGCCCGGGCCGGCGGTGCAGCTGCGCACCGTGCCGGACAGCGTGGTCACGTACTGGTTCAGCGGATGGTCCAACGTGCAGGCGGCGGCTTCGGACCGGTACGGCAATCCCCTCCGCGAGCTGAACATCGCGTGGACGTCGCTGGAGCCGCAGTACGCTTCCGTGGAGTCGCTGGGCGGCGGCAACGCCCGCATCGACCCCGCCTATCCCGGGCGCGCGCGGGTGGTGGCGCAGGCGGGTCCGCTGGCGGACACGGT
>DATAAG010000080.1:0-9698 GCA_036260235.1 Longimicrobium sp. | reverse complement strand
ACCGTGTCCGCCAGCGGACCCGCCTGCGCCACCACCCGCGCGCGCCCGGGATAGGCGGGGTCGATGCGGGCGTTGCCGCCGCCCAGCGACTCCACGGAAGCGTACTGCGGCTCCAGCGACGTCCACGCGATGTTCAGCTCGGGGAGGGGATTTCCGTACCGGTCCGAAGCCGCCGCCTGCACGTTGGACCACCCGCTGAACCAGTACGTGACCACGCTGTCCGGCACCGTGCGCAGCTGCACCGCCGGCCCGGGCATCCCCCGCACCCCCACCCGCCCCGAGGTCTGCGTGCCGCGGACCGTCGCGACCACGCTGTCCTCCCCGGCCGTGGTGGCGAGCGTGAGCCGGGTGGAGGCGCGCCCGTCCGCGTCCGTGGTGCTGGACGCGGGGTTTGGCACCCCGCCCTGCAGGGTGCTCCAGTCCACCGTCACGCCGGGCACCGGCTCTCCCTCGATGGTGCGCACCTGCACCACCAGCGGCAGCGGCAGCTGCGTCCCCACCTCCGCCACCTGCCCGGTCCCGGCCACCACCGCGATGAACGCCGGGACCTGCTCCTCCGGGGGAGTGGGCCCGCCGTCGGAGCAGCCCGCCGCCGCCAGGGCGGCGGCAAGCAGGGCGAGAGTCCGGATCGCCGGTCTGCAGGTGTACATGTCGGCCGCGGGATGTGCGGGTTGCGAATCAATCACGCCGTCCCGGGCGGCCGGGGCCGCTGCGGGCGGGGGGGGGCGAAGCAGACACGCCTCGCGTGGGGGGAGAAACGGAGGCTCGTCGCTACGCCTCGCCGCAGATCGCGTCCAGCTGCGGAAAGTCCACCAGCACGTCGCGGGGCTTGGAGCCGTCGGGGGGGCCCAGGACGCCCGCCTTTTCCAGCTGGTCCATCACCCGCGCCGCGCGCCCGTAGCCGATGCGCAGGCGGCGCTGCAGGAGGGACGTCGATCCGCCCTGGTGCTGGATGCACAGCTCCGCCGCCTGGCGGAAGAGCTTGTCGCGCTCGCCGGGCTCCTCGTCCGCCTCCAGCTCGCCCGTGTCTTCCTGCGCGCGCACCTCGTCCAGGATGTTGGCCTCGCCGCTGGCCGCCGGGTCCACCCCGCGCGCCAGCGCCTCCTCGCGGCGCAGGCGGGCCTGCTCGCGGTACCAGTCCATCAGCTTCTCGGTCTCTTCCGTGCTCAGGTACGCGCCCTGGATGCGCACCGGCTCGCTGCTGGCGGGGGGGAGCATCAGCATGTCGCCGTTGCCCAGGAGCGCGTCGGCGCCGTTCTGGTCCAGGATGGTGCGCGAGTCCACCTTGCTCGAGACCCGGAAGGCGATGCGGCTGGGGAAGTTGGCCTTGATGAGGCCGGTGATGACGTTCACCGACGGACGCTGCGTGGCCAGGATCAGGTGGATGCCGATGGCGCGCGCCTTCTGCGCCAGCAGCGCGAGCGGCTTCTCCACGTCGCCCTGCACCGTCATCATCAGGTCCGCCAGCTCGTCGATGATGACCACGATGTACGGAAGCTCGCCGCCGCGGTACAGCCAGCGGTCCGGATCGCCCTCGTCGCCCTCCGCCTCGCTGGCGCGCATCACCACGCCCTGCTCCAGCCGCTTGTTGAAGTCCTGCAGGTTGCGCACGCCGTTGACGGACAGGAGCGCGTAGCGGCGCTCCATCTCCAGCACCGCCCACTTGAGGACGGCCGCGGCGTCGTTGTTGTCCGTCACCACCGGGTGCCGCAGGTGGGGGAGGTCGTTGTACATCGACAGCTCCACCATCTTGGGGTCCACCATCAGGAAGCGCAGCGTCTTCGGCGTGTGGCGGAAGATGAGCGAAGTGATGATGGTGTTGACGCACACCGACTTGCCGGACCCCGTGGCGCCCGCGATCAGCAGGTGCGGCATCTTGGCCAGGTCCACGACGGTCGCCCGGCCGGCGATGTCCTTGCCCAGCGCCAGCGGCAGCGCCGCCTTGCTGTTCCGGAAGGCGGGGGACTCGATGGTCTCGCGGAAGTAGACCATCTCCGGCGCCGGGTTGGGCACCTCCACGCCCACCGCGCCCTTCCCCGGGATCGGGGCGACGATGCGGACGGAGGGGGCGCGGAGCGCGAGGGCCAGGTCCGCCTCCAGGTTGGCGATGCGGGCCACCTTCACCCCCGGCGCGGGGCTGATCTCGAACTGCGTGACCACCGGCCCCGTCGTCATCCCGACGATCTGCCCGTCGATCTTGAAGGTGGCCAGCTTGTCGATCAGCACCTGCCCCAGCTTGTCCAGCTCCTGCCGGTTGCGCGCCTCGTCGCGGGGGGGCGGCGCCACCAGCAGGAAGGTGGTCGGCAGGTCGGTGGAGAAGGGGTCGCCGCTGTCCTCCGGCAGCAGCTCCACCTGCTCCGCCCGGGTGCCGCGCGGCTTCGATGCGGCCTTTCCCGCGGACTTCGCTTCCTGCGCCGGCGCCGGCGGGGCCGGGGCGGGCGGGGGCGGGGGAAGGAAGGGGTCCAGCTGCGTCGCGTCCGGGTCGATCGCCGGGGGCGCCTCCGCCTCCGCCCAGTACCCCTCGTCCTCGAACTCGAACTCCGCGTCCTCGATCCCGTCGTCCGCCGGCGTCACCGGCAGCGGCTCGCCGGGGAGGGCGCGGCGGGGGAGGAGCTTGAGGGGGCTGGGGAGGGTGATGGCGGGGCGGGGGAGCGACGTCGCCGCCTGCCGCGCGTGGGCAAAGGCGAAGCGGCCGCCGTGGAACGCCGCGCGCAGCGGGTTCCATCCGACGGTCGCCACGCAGAGCGCGGCGAAGAGGAAGAAGATGACCACCGCGCCGCCCACGGCGCTGAGCGCGGAGACCAGCAGCACCGCCACCGCCGCGCCCAGCCACCCCGTGGCGCCGGTCGGCGTCCCCGCGGAGCCGCCCAGCAGGGAGACGGCGGAGGGGACCAGCACCACCAGCCCGGCGAAGAGGATGGTCCAGCGCACCGCCGTCCCCTGATCCACCTTGCGGAAGGCGAAGGCGCCCCAGAGCGCGCAGAGGATGGGGAGCGCCAGCGCGGCCACGCCCATGAACCCCGTGAGCGCGCCGCTCAGCGCCCGTCCCGCCACCCCGACGATGTTGCCGGAGGGAAAGATGCGCGCCGCCCCCGGGCCGAAGGCGGCCAGGGGCACCAGGCTGAGCGCCACGAGCAGGGCCAGGGCGAACAGCCCCAGCCCCCAGAGCTCGCGGCGCTGCTTGTCGTCCAGGGAAAGCATTCGGCTCCAGGTAGAGCAGTGCCGAGTGACCGCGGTAGGAACGTCTGACGGAACAAGATAGCGTGGACAGGCCTTTCGGCCAACTGCCGGGTGTGTGCCTGCCCAGAAGCGACTTCTACGTCTCGCCCGGCCATACAATTCCATTGCGCTGAATTTTGCGTGGTGCTAAATTATTATTGTCTCGAAATGGACCAACCCCCACCGGGAGGACCTGATGAGAAAGCTTCGACTACGGGTGGACGAGTTGGCGGTGGAATCGTTTACATCTCACGCCCAAGCCGCCGAGCGTGGCACCGTCTGCGCGTTCGTATCGGCTGGTGAAACAAACTTGAATTGCTGCTACGACGATGGCCGTACGGCCCAAACGGGCTTCTGCTGCACGAACTCCACGAGGCCCGTCTGCTGTCCCTGAAGCGCCGTACACCCGTCACACGCCGAAGCCCCGCCCGACACGCAGCCGGACGGGCTTCGGCCAACCGAGCCGGGTCTGCGCCGTCAACCGAGCCCCTCGAAGATCGCGGCGATCGCCTCGGCGATGAAGCCGAAGACGGCGCCGGCCACGTTGGCGGCGGCCTCCGCGGCCGCGCCGAGCGCCTCCGGCGTCGAGGCGAGCAGGCCGGGTACGTGGGACGCGGCTTCCACGCCCGCGCCCACCGCGTGCGCCGACGCCTGTACCGCGCCGAACGCCAGGTCCGGCGCGTACCACAGCACGTCCAGCAGAAAGCCGCCGGCATCCACGTCCACCGCGGACAGCTTGCCCGTCGTACCGGCCTTCGCCACGGCGCCGGCGGCAGCCACGGCCCAGAGGGAGGCGAGCTCGTGGTGGTCCAGCCACACCCCCTTGCAGCCGCGGCAGACGTCCACCGTCACCGTGCGGCCGGACTCGCGCCGCATCCCCTTGCCGCACGCGGGGCACTCCAGCCGGTTGAACCAGCTGCACGAGAAGCAGTACGCGGCGTCGCGGTCCATCGGCGCGTGGCAGCCGTGGCAGAGGAAGCCGGCGTCGTCCGTGCGCGTGATGGTCGCGCGCACCGCGGCCACGGGGTGGGCGCGCAGGCGCGCCGCCTGCTCGCGCAGGATCCACGTCCCGCCGCACCGCGCGCAGTGGTCGATCTCCACCCCCCGCGCCGGCGAGACCTTCTCCAGCGCCACGCCCAGGCACGCGGGGCAGGCCAGCCGCAGCGGCACCACGTCACGCATCGAGAATCCCTCTCGCCGTCCCCTTGTCGCTCAGCTGGGCCAGGGTGGGAAAGGTGTAGACCAGGTTCCCGCCGTCCGTGACCTCCAGCTCCGCGCGCCCCTCGGCCACCATGGCGTCCAGCGTCTCGCGCGCGGTGTCTTCCGCCAGGTGCATCGCCATGGCGGCCTCCACGGCCATCAGCTTGCCGCCGCGCAGCTGCGCCAGGCGCAGGAGCTCCGATTCGGCGGCGTGCCGGCGCAGCGCCGCCTTGCGGCCGGAGAGCCGGTTCTTTTCCGCCAGGTGGCTGCGCGCCAGCAGCACCGCGCCCCCCGCGGGAAGCACCACGGTAATGCCCAGCGCCAGCAGCCGCGCCCCCGCGGAGACGGCGGCGTCGCTGTTCAGGAAGCCCGCGAGCATGAAGAGGGAGAGCAGGGCCAGTCCCACCGCGCCGGCGATCTTGTTCATCGGTCCGTGTTCCGGGTTCGGGTGCACGTTCCGGCAGGGGTACGGACGCGGGCGCCGCCGGGTTCCATCCCGCAGCATCCCCCGGCCGGGCGCCGGCATCCGCGGCGTCCACGAAAACCCTTGCGCTTCGCGTCCATCCTGCCCTTTCTTGCAGGATTCGTGGCGGACGGGCGGCCGTGCAGGCCCCGGCCCGCTGCCGCGGACCGCCGGTGCCCGAACCATCAGAGGGACCTCAATCGATGGACGTTTCAGCGTTTGCGCAGACCCTGGCCTACGCCGCACTGGTCCTGCTGGCGGAAGCCGAGGATCCGGCCCGGGAGATCGGCCGCAGGCCGGACGGGGAGGTGGTCGCGAAGGTGCGGTCCGCGCTGGTCCTGCTGTCGCACACCGACCCCGCCGACCTCAGGACGCTCGGCACGATCGCCAACAGCCTGCTGGCCGCGCGCGATTCCTTCGGCTCCGTCGCGGAGGTGCGCCACCGGAAGCTCGGCGCGTCGTACCCGGTCGGCGGCTTCAGGACCCTCGCCAGGGAGGGCGCCCCGCGCCCCTTCTACGTGGCGGATGCGGGTGACGAAAAGTGGAACCGGCTCCTGGACCGGCACATCGATTTCGTGGAGATCTCCGTCCTGCACGCGGTGATACAGACACAGCTGGAGCATTGTGGACGCCTGCTCGGCTGGGAGTGGGACTGGCAGGGGGACATGCAGCCGTTCCGCAGCCGCGCGCTGAGCAGGGTGGGCCATCCTTCGCGCATCGGCCGGTTCGTGGCCGTGGCAAAGCTGCGGGACGCCGTTCCCAGGCACATCGTGGAGATGCCGGAAAAGGAGTTCGACATGCTGTTCCGCGACACGCACTGGGGCATTCCGTTCTCGTCGTTCCGCACGCTGGAGAGCGGGGAGATGTGGCGCGACTACTTCGACGTTGCGCAGGTGTTCGATCCCGCGCGCCTGGAGCGGGCCACGCAGCTCTACCTGCAGTACGTGATGGTGACGCGGGCATTCCACTGGCCGCCGGACAGCTTTGCCGTGCGGATGTACTACCTCACCCGCCTCGGCCAGCTCGCACGCCCCGCCGTCGCCGCCTGAACGGATTCGGTGCGCTCCGGAAGAAGGGTATTCACGCGGAGAGCGGAGGAAAACAGAGAGGACGCGGAGAACGTCGCTTCGTTCTCTGCGTCCTCCCCTTTATCCGCCGGGACGGCAGCCTCCGGGACGAAGGCTCATTCACCCCATCACTCCATCACTCCATCACTCCATCACTCCATCATCCGTTCACCCCCTCCCCCGCGGGCTGCAGCGTGATCTGCCGGTCCTGCAGCACGGGGAGGACGTCGCGCAGGTCCGTCTGCGCGCAGTACTCCAGGTCCTCGCCCAGCCCGGCGTCCATGATGCCCCGGCCGGCCGCCGTGTGGGGAAAGAGCTTCGCCGGGTCGGGAAACTCCTCCGCCAGCGCCAGCGCGGCCACGGCCCCGTCGTTCATCTCCCACTCCACCTCCGGCAGCGCCTTCATCAGCGCCGCCGCCATCTGCCCCGCGCAGACGGCGTCCTCCAGCCCGAAGCGGCCCTCGCGGCCGGCGCACAGCAGCACCGGCTCCGCCTTCGAGCGCGCCAGCTCGTCCACCACCGCCTGAAAGTTGAGCCACGAGCCCACCAGCACCCGCTCGCTGCCGGACGAAGCGGTGATGGCGATGGTGCCGTTGGTGGTCGACATCACCACCGTCTTGCCCCCCACCCGCTCCGGGGTGAACTCCCTGGGCGAGTTCCCCAGGTCGAAGCCCTCGATGGGGAGCGCCTTGCGCTCGCCCGCCAGCAGCACCTCGTCGCGGCCCAGCGTCTTGGCCAGGCCGATCGCCTCCTCGATCGTGGCCACGGGGTACAGGGTGCGGGCGCCGGCGGCCAGCGCCTCCACGATGGTGGTGGAGGCGCGCAGCACGTCCAGCACCACCACGGTGCGCCCGGCAATCTCCGAGGGCACCAGCTCGCCGGGGGTCAGCAGCACGTCCAGCCTCATCTCAGGCACCCGCCCGCTCCGCCATCCACCGCTCCAGGAACTTGGTGTCCACCTGGCCCGCCACGAAGTCGGGGTTGTCCATCACCTGCAGCAGGAAGGGGATGGTGGTGTGCACGCCCTCGATCACCGTCTCGATGAGCGCCCGCTTCATCCGCGCGATCGCCTCCTCCCGGGTGGCGCCGTGCACGATCAGCTTGCCCAGCAGCGAGTCGTAGTACTGCGGCACGCGGTAGCCCGCGTAGGCGTGCGTGTCCACCCGCACCCCCGGCCCGCCCGGAAGGTGAAAGGTGCTGATGGTCCCCGGCGAGGGCGCGAAGTTGCGGGCCGGGTCCTCGGCGTTGATGCGGCACTCGATGGCGTGCCCCCGCAGCCGGATCGCCGTCTCCGGGATCGACAGGGGGAGCCCCGCCGCGGCGCGCACCTGCTCCTTCACCAGGTCGAAGCCCGTGCACATCTCCGTCACCGGGTGCTCCACCTGGATGCGGGTGTTCATCTCCATGAAGTAGAACGAGCCGTCCTCGTTCAGCAGCATCTCGATGGTCCCCGCGCCCACGTAGTCGATCGCCTTGGCGCCCCGCACCGCCGCGTCGCCCATCGCCGCGCGCAGCTCGGGGGTCAGCGCGGGGGAGGGCGCCTCTTCCAGCAGCTTCTGGTGCCGGCGCTGGATCGAGCAGTCCCGCTCGCCCAGGTGGACGACGCGGCCGTGCTGGTCGCCCAGGATCTGGAACTCGATGTGGCGCGGCCGGGCCAGGTACTTCTCCACGTAGACGCTGTCGTCGCCGAAGGCCGCGCCCGCCTCGCCGCGGGCCATCCCGAACGCGGCGACGAAGTCGTCCTCGGTGTTCGCAATGCGCATTCCCTTGCCGCCGCCGCCGGCGCTGGCCTTGATGAGCACCGGAAAGCCGATCTCGCGCGCGGCGGCCAGCGCCTCGTCGGGGTCGGCGATGGCGTCGGTGCCGGGGACGATGGGGACGCCCACGTCGCGCATCGTTCGCCGCGCGGTGGCCTTGTCGCCCATCAGCCGGATCTGCTGCGGCGTGGGGCCGATGAAGGTGATCTCGCTGGCCTCGCAGATCTCCGAGAACTCCGCGTTCTCCGCCAGGAACCCGTAGCCGGGGTGGATGGCGTCGGCGCCGGTGATCTCCGCCGCGGCGATGATGCGGGGGATGTTGAGGTAGCTTTCGCGCGCGCTGGGCGGGCCGATGCAGATATCCTCGTCGGCGAAGCGCACGTGCAGGCTTTCGCGGTCGGCCTCGCTGTAGACGGCGACGGTGCGCAGCCCCAGCTCCCTGCACGCGCGAATCACCCGCAGGGCGATCTCGCCCCGGTTGGCGATCAGAACTTTGCGGTACACGGTCTTCTTGGTCTCAGTCGTCGCGCCGCCCCGTCCAGTCCATCTCCTGCTCGCCGGGCTGCACGCCGGAGACGCGCAGGGCGAACTCGGAGGGGTTGCTGGCGTAGTGGACCGCCCAGTCGTAGCTGATCCAGCCGCGCTGGTACAGCCCCAGCAGCGACTGGTCGAAGGTCTGCATCCCGTACTGCACCTGCCCCTCGGCGATCAGGTCGGGGATGGACTGCGACTCGTCGCCGGTGCGGATGAGCTGGGCGATGGCGGCGGTGTTCACCAGCACCTCGGCCGCGGGAACGCGCCCCGGGCGGTCCGCCCGGGGGATGAGGCGAAGGCTGACCACCGCGCGCAGCGCGTTGGCCAGCATTCCCCGGATCTCCTGGTGCTGGTGGGGCGGAAAGAAGCTGATGATGCGCCCGATGGTCTGGGCCGCATCCGTCGTGTGCAGGGTGCTGAGCACCAGGTGCCCGGTGTCCGCGGCCTTGAGCACCGTCTCCATCGACGGCCGGTCGCGGATCTCGCCCAGCATGATGACGTCGGGGTCCTGCCGCAGCACGTGGCGCAGCGCGTCGTGGAAGGAGTGCGTGTCGCTCCCCACCTCGCGCTGGCTCACGATGGCCTTCACGTCCCGGTGCAGGAACTCGATCGGGTCCTCCACCGAGACGATATTGACGGGGCGGCGCTCGTTCAGGTGCCGCAGCATGGCCGCCAGGGTCGTCGACTTCCCCGACCCCGTGACGCCGGTCACCAGCACCAGCCCGCGGGGCGAGAGGGCGATGTCGCCCATCACGGGGGGGAGCTCCAGCGTCTCCAGGGCGGGGACCTCGAAGGGGATGGCGCGGAACGCCATCCCGTAGGTGCCGCGCTGCTGGAAGATGTTGGCGCGAAAGCGACCCAGCCCCTGCACGCCGATGGCGAAGTCGATCTCCTTGCGCTCGGCGAACTCCTCGCGCTGGCGGGGGCTGAGCGTCTGCTCGGCGCAGCGCTTCAGGTCCTCTGGCCGCAGCACGGGAAGGGTGGTGTCCACCAGCTCGCCGTTGATGCGCAGCACCGGCGGGCGGCCCACCTTGAGGTGCAGGTCGCTGCCGCTGCGGCGCACCAGCTCCTGCAGGGCGTCGCGCAGGTTGAACTCGGCGCGGGCGCCCGCCTGCGCGGGCGCCGCGCCCCCCTCGGTCATGCTCACGCCGCGGGCTCGATGCGGAAGAGGACCTGCCCGTATTCCACCGGCTCGCCGTTCTCCACGCACACCTCGCGCACGGTGCCGGCCAGCTCGGCGGGAAGCTCGTTCATCAGCTTCATCGCCTCCAGGATGCACAGCGTCTGCCCGCGGGCCACGCGGCTCCCCACCTCCACGTACGGCGGCGCCTCGGGGGCCGGCGAGCGGTAGAAGGTGCCCACCATGGGCGACTTGACCTCCACCAGGTTGCTGGGCGCGGGCGTGGCGGCTGCCTCACCCCCCACGGCGGGCGCCGGGGCGGCGGCCGGGGCCGGGGC
>DATAAG010000079.1:0-6871 GCA_036260235.1 Longimicrobium sp. | reverse complement strand
GACCGGGGTCGCGCAGCCGTGCCGTTCTCCCTCGCCCGCGCGGTTTGCGGAAGAGGCGCCGGCGCGATCCCCTCCACGCCGGCGCCCCATCCGTCATCCGCCTACCGCGTCTGGTACTTCACGCCCAGGAAGACCATGGTGCCGATCTCCGGCATGTTGATCATCTCCTGGTGCTTCTCGCCGAACCCGCACGAGCGGGTGCGGCCCACGGGGCGCCTGAACAGCGCGTCGTTGTCCAGGTAGGTGTACCGGCTGCTGCACCCGAACAGGTTGCTCACGCCCAGGTTCACCGTGGTGTTGAACCGGTCCAGCCGGTACCCCAGGTTGCCGTCCAGCGTGGTGAAGGCCGGGATGTAGCCGCGGTTCACGCCGGAGCGGAAGTAGTACTTGTCCACGTGGCGGATGGTGAAGCCGCCCGTCACCCGGCCGAAGTCCTGGAAGCCGGCGCCCACGGTGAACTTGATCTCCGGCGAGTTGAGCGCCGTGCTCTCCTCGCGCCCCACCTCCACCTCCATGTCGGTGATGTCGATGTGCGACAGGGTGGCGCGCAGGTTCACCTTGGGGGTCACCACCACGTTGATCCCCGCGTCGGTGCCCTGCAGCTCCGCCCGCCCCAGGTTGTAGTAGGTGAGCGCCAGCGCCGGGCCGCCCGCCGTGTTGTTGAGCCGGTTGCCGTCGGCGTCGTACGCCCACACCGGGTTGTTGGGCCCCTGCCCCGCCAGCCCCAGGATGGTGGGGTCGCCGATGACGGCCAGCGGGCTCATGAAGTTCTCGTAGCTGCTGCGGTAGTGCGCCAGGTCGATGAACACGCGGTCCCACAGCACGCCCTTGTAGCCGAGCTCCCAGGTGGTGTTCTCTTCCGGCACCAGCGGCTCGTACTCGCGGACGACCGTGCCGTCGGGCTTCTTGACGGTGAAGCCGCGGGTGTTGCCGTAGATGACCGTGGCCGCGTTCCAGTCGGGGATGTGGAAGTTGGTCTGCAGGATGGTGGGCGACTTGAAGGCGCGGTTGTACGTGATGCGGAAGTTCTGCCCCTCCGCGGGACGCACCACCACCCCGGCCTTGGGGCTGAACTGCGCGTCGTAGTTCTCATGGCTGTCGTAGCGCCCCGCCAGCACCACGTCCATCCAGGGCATCACCGGCGCCGTCAGCTGGCCGAAGGTGCCCCACTGGCCGATGGAGATGTCCTCGCCCGTCAGCCGGTCGGTGAGCCACTGGCGGTCGCTGCTCACCAGGTCCTGCCGGTAGCTGGTGCCCACCACCAGCGCGCTGTTCAGCAGGAAGGGGAGCCGCGAGTTGTACTGCACCTCGCCCGCGTACATCCGCCCGTCGCTGGGCCAGTCCGACGCCGCGATCAGCTGGTCGTCCGTCAGCCGGCTGGCCTCGGGGCGTGCCAGGTTGGGGTAGTACGCCTGGGTGAAGCGGTTGGTGGCCCAGCTGTCGCCGGACCTGCTCTGCGCGCGGTACACGCTGGCGTACCAGCGCGGGCTGCTGAAGCGCAGCTGGGTGTAGTTGTAGCCCCAGTTCTCCAGCTGGTTGCGGCCCACGTTGGTCTGCCCCACGCCGTCCGTCACGCTGGCGCCGCCGGAAAGCTCCAGCCGGCTGCGGCCGAAGTAGCGCACGATGGCGCCCGTGCCGCGCATCACGCTGGCGTCCCAGTTCAGCCCCGCCTTGCCGCCGGGCCCCACCTCGGGCATGACGGTGGCCGAGGGGACGTCGGTGGAGCGCCACGCGCGCGCCGTGCTCCCCACCAGGGTGAGCCGGTTGCTCCAGTCGTCCGCCTCCTGCCACTCGCCCGACACCTTGTATCCCCAGTTGCCAGAGGCGCCGGCGTAGCGGGCCTGCAGGTCGCGGTAGCTGCGGTTGCCGCCGGTCACCTCCACCGTGAGCCCGGGATAGTCACGGGGGTCCTTGGTCTCCATGGAGATCACGCCGCTGCTGGCGTCGGCGCCGAAGAGGGCGGCGCCGGGGCCCACCAGCACCTCGATCCCCGCCAGGTCCACCTTGGGCGTGGCGGTGAACTGCCCCACGGGAAGGCCGTTCTCCGGCAGCACCATCACGCGGCCGTCCTCCACCATCAGCATGCGGTTGTTGAACGACGAGTTGAAGCCGCGGGCGTTGACGCCCACGCTCGTCATCCCCACCTGGATGAAGTCCAGCCCCTTCACCTCCTTGAGCGCGCCGGCGAAGGTGTTGCCCACGGCGGCATCCAGCGCGTCGGTGCCGATGCGGGTGATGGTGGCCGGCGCCTCGGTGACGCGCTCGCTCTGGCGGCTGGCGCTCACCACCATGGCGTCCAGCTCGAACGGCTTGTCCTCCAGCTGGATGGCGACGAGGGTCTCCTCGCCCGCGCGCACGGCCACTTCCTGCGCGGCCTCGCGAAAGCCGATGTGCGACACGCGCACCTGCTGCGCGCCGGCGGGCACGCCGCGCAGGGTGAAGGCGCCCAGCGCGTCGGTGACGGTGCTCAGGCGCGTGCCGGCGACGGTGACGCGCGCCCCGGTCAGCGCCTCGCCCTCGCGGCCGGCCACGGTGCCGCGGACGGAGCCGGACTGTGCGTGGACCAGCGCCGGGCACAGCGCCAGGGCCACGGCCAGCAGGATGGTGCGCCAGCTTCGGCGCGCGGTGGTGCTGCTCATGGAAGGATCTCCACGTTGGGGGACGCTGGTGCGCCCGGAGGGACGCACGGTTGGAACTTCTCCGGCTGCGGTCCTTGGCAGAGGCGACCGCGGGCCTCAGAAAACCCCGAGTGCGTTAGTGCGTTAGTGCGTTAGTGCGTTAGTGCGTTAGTCGGGGTAGCCGATGCTGCCGGCGAGCTTCGACGGACATCCTGCCGTCCGCCGGGGCCCCCTCCCCCCGGCCCCCTCCCCCGCTTCGCGGGAGAGGGGGAGAACACACCTCGCGCGTCGCTTCACCAGTCCGCGCAGGCGGACTTCGTGACGTTCCAGCAGCGGTTTCAACCGCCGGGCGCGGGGCCGGCCATCGACCTCGGAGCGCGCGTGCGGCTCAACTCACGCACTCACGCACTCACGCACTCACGCACTTTCCTCACGGCGCCAGCACCACCGCCTCGCCCTCGATCACCGGCGTGCCGTCGTGCTTCGTCACGGTGGTGGTCAGGCGGACGCGGCGCTTGGGCATCACCTCCGCCACCTCCACCCGCGCCGTCACCGTCTCGCCGATGCGCACGGGCGCGGTGAAGCGCAGCGACTGCGACAGGTAGATGGTGCCGGGCCCGGGAAGCTTCATCGCCAGCACGGTGCTGATGAACGACGCCGACAGCATCCCGTGCGCGATGCGCCCGCCAAAGCGGCTGGCCTCTGCCCACGCCTGGTCCACGTGCGCCGGGTTCAGGTCGCCCGTGATCCCCGCGAACAGCACCACGTCGGTCTCGGTGACGGTCTTGGTGAACTCCGCCGCCTGCCCCACCTGTATCTCGCTCATCCGCTCGGGATCGAAGTGCCCAGGTTCAAGTGCCCAGGTTCAAGTGCCCAGTCGGTGCGCTGTTACTTGACCCTGGGCACCGGGTACTGGACACGTCTTTCCTCAAACCGACATCACCAGCTTCACGTCCCCGTCCAGCTGCGCCGCCGCCCGCTCGCGCGTCATCCACGACACGCCGAAGAAGACCAGGATCGACAGCACCAGCGACAGGCCGCTCACCGTCACGCCCGTCGGGAACCTGTAGGCGTTGAAGTACGCGAGCGTCTCGAAGAGCAGGGTGACCACCAGGCCGGTGCTGATCGACGCCACCGCGCCCTCCTTCGTGGCGCCCTCCCAGTTCAGGCCGATGGCGAGCGCGGGGACCAGCGTGCTCGCGAACAGCCCCCAGCCAAAGATCCCCAGGAACGCCACCAGCGCGCCGGGAAGCAGCGCCAGGGACGCCGCGGCCACGGAGATGGCGACGGTGCTGATGCGGCCCCACAGCAGCTCGTTCCGCACCCGCCGGCCGAACGCCACCGGCAGGTCGTGCGTGATGGCCGCCGCGCCGATGTTCATGAAGCTGTTCACCGTGCTCATGATCGCCGCCGCCACGCCCGAGAAGACGAGGCCGGCCAGCAGCACGGGGGTGTAGCGCAGGAGAAAGAGCGGGGTCGCGTCGTCCGCGGTCGCCAGCGCCGGCATCTGCCCGCCCGCTACCAGCGCCTTCACCGCCACCCCCACGCCGAAGTACAGGAGCATCGTCACCAGCAGCGCGGCGGTCACCAGGAGCGGGTACCACTTCAGCTTCCGCGGGTCCTTCAGCATGTAGAACTTGTGGATCACGTGCGGCTGCCCCATCGACCCCACCCCGAAGACGAAGAACAGCGACAGCGCCGCCACCGCCCCCATCTTGCCGAACGGGCCCATGAACGCGGGATCGGCCTCGATGATCGTCCGCGAGATGCCGCCCATCCCCCCGCCCACCCTGAGCGTGTAGACGAAGACCAGGACGGAGGCCACCGCCATCAGTGTCCCCTGGAACATGTCCGTGTAGACGCCGGCCAGGATGCCGCCCGCCACCGAGTAGCCCAGCACGATCGCCATCCCGATCCACACCGCCAGCGTGAGGTCGGTGCCGAAGATGGCGCGGATCACCAGCCCGAGGGCCAGGATGTTGGTCGCCATGTAGCCGATGACGGCCACCAGCAGCGCCACCGCCGACAGCCCCTGCGCCGCCGGCGAGCGGTATCGCGCGCCGATGGCGTCCGGCACCGTGATCAGCCCGCGCACCTCGCCCAGCAGGCGCATCCGCTTCGCCAGCGCCCACGAGGTCATCGACGCCGTCACGGAGGCGGGGAGGATGAGGAACATCGCCCCGATCCCCGCCGTGTAGACCAGCCCCGGCCCGCCGATGAAGGCGAAGCCCGAGAGGGTGGCGCTCATGGCCGCCAGCGTGAGCGCCAGCAGGCCGATCCCCTCGCCCGCGACGAAGAAGTCCGTCGCCGTCTTCGTCCGCCGCGTGGCCCACCAGCCGATGGCGCCCACGATGACGAAGTAGACCACCGCCACCGCGATGATGGTCGGCTGCGCCAGGGGCGGCAGCTCGCCGGTCTGGATCATCCCCAGCGCCATCACGCCACCTCCGCCGGCTCGGGCCGCGGCGCGGGGACCGGGTGCGCGGCGCCCTGCGCGGACTGCAGGGCGCGGGCGGCCTCGCGGACGCGCGCCAGGTCGGCTTCGCTCAACGTCATCTCCTCGAAGGTCATCGCGTACGCCACCGGCAGCACCAGCAGCGGCAGGATGCCGATCCCCAGCAGCACGATCGCCGCGCCGGCGGGAAGGCCCAGGATGAGCCGCGGGTCCGGCCCCACGGGGGGCATCGCCAGCACCGCCGCGAAGCCGCCGGCCAGGATCAGGAAGACGATGGCGAACGGCACCCTCAGCCGGCCGATCCCCGTCTCCCGGCGCGCCGCTCCCAGCGCACTGGCGGCCACCATCACCACCGCCGTGCCGATCCCCAGCGCCCACGGCGACCACGCCGGCGGGTCCCCGGGCAGAAAGGCGCTGGCGTACGCGGCCGCGCAGGCCAGCGTCCCCGCGAGCAGGGCCAGGAGGGAGTTGCGTCGGGCCATCAGGCGTCCTGGTAGAGGGATTCCAGCCGCTCGCGGTGCCGCTCGGCGATGGCCGCACGGCGCAGCTTGAGGGTCGGCGTCAGGTCGTCGCCGTCGAAGGGCAGGTGCAGCAGCGCGAACCGCCGCACCCGCTCGGGGTTGCTCAGCCCGGCGTTCACCCGGTCCACCGCCGCCTGCACGCTGGCGTACAGCCGCGGGTCGCGGACGACGGAGGGATCGTCGGGATCGGCCTGGTGCTGGTCCGCCCACGCCTCCAGCGCCGTGCGGCTGGGGACGATGAGGGCGCTGACGAAGTGTCGCCCCTCGCCGTAGAGCATGGCCTGGTGGATCCACGGGTCGCCGGTGAGCGCCGCCTCGATGGGCAGCGGGGCGACCTTCTTTCCGTTGCTGAGGGCGATCAGCTCCTTCTTGCGCCCGATCACCCGCAGCGCCCCGTCCTCGCCCATGCGCCCCAGGTCGCCGGTGCGCAGCCACGCGCCGTCCGGGGTGAAGGCCTCGCGCGTGGCCTCCGGCCGGCCGTGGTAGCCGGAGAAGGTGAGGGCGCCGCGGCGGACGAGGATCTCGCCGTCGTCCGCGATGCGCATCTCCGTCCCCACCATCGGCGGGCCGGCGCTGTCGAAGGCGTACCGGCCGGGGCGGTGGAAGGCGGCGCACAGGTGCTCGGTGAGCCCGTAGCCGCCGAGGACGGTGATCCCCAGCGCGTCCAGGTACTCCGCCGCCTGCAGCGGGAGCGTGGCGCCGCCGCTGGTCGCCAGCCGCGCGCACCCGCCGAACACCTCGCGCGCCCGCTCCAGCGCCGCCGCGCCCACGCTCGCCCACTCCGCCTCCAGCCCCGCCGGCACCGGCTTCCCCGCGCGCCGCATCCGCGACCGCTCGCGCCCCAGCGCCAGTGTCCGCTCCCAGCGGCGGCGCTCCTCCCCCTCCGCCGCCGCCTGCTCGCGCCGCAGCGTCTCCGCCGCCTTCTCGTAGAAGCGCGGCAGCCCGCCGAAGAGCGTGGGCCGGAAGGCGCGCGCCGCCTGCCACATCCGCCCGTGGTCCGGCACCAGCCCCGCCTCCATCCCCACCACGATGCGGGTGTAGAGGCCGAAGATGCGCTCGGCGGCGTGGCAGAAGGGAAGGAAGGAGAGGGCGCGGTCGCCGTGCACCAGCCCCAGCGTGTCGCGGATGGAGGCGGCGGAGGCCAGCAGGCAGCGGTGCGAGATCTGCGCTCCCTTGGGCTCGCCCGTGGAGCCGGAGGTATAGATGAGGATGGCGGTGTCTTCCGCCCGCGCACCCGTCGTCCGCTCCGCCAGCTCGTGCGCGATCTCGGAATCCGC
>DATAAG010000078.1:0-3130 GCA_036260235.1 Longimicrobium sp. | reverse complement strand
CGACTTTCGCGTGCTGCGCACCACCCACTTCGACGTCTATTTCTATCCCGAGGAGGAGCAGGCCGCCCGCGACGCCGCCCGCATGGCGGAGCGCTGGTACGCCCGCCTGACCCGGGTGCTGGAGCACGAGTTCGAGGAGCGCCAGCCCCTCATCCTGTACGCCAGCCACCCGCACTTCCAGCAGACGGTGGCGCTGGGCGGCGAGATCGGCGAGGGCACCGGCGGCGTGACCGAGGCGTTCAAGCAGCGCATCATCATGCCCATGGCCAACTCCTACGAGGAGACGGACCACGTGCTGGGGCACGAGCTGGTGCACGCCTTCCAGTACGACATCAGCGGCTTCGGGCGGGCCGGCGGCGGGCTGGAAGAGGCCGCGCGGCGCTTCAACGTCCCCGGCTGGTTCGTCGAGGGAATGGCGGAGTACCTGAGCGTGGGCCCGGTGGACCCGCACACCGCCATGTGGCTGCGCGACGCCGCGCTCACCGGCCGCATTCCCACCGTGGAGCAGCTCACCTACGACCCGCGCTTCTTTCCCTACCGCTGGGGGCAGGCGTTCTGGGCGTACGTGGGCGGCCGCTGGGGCGACGCCTCCATCGGGCAGATCCTGAAGCAGGTGGGGCAGGGGGTGCCGTACCCCGACGCCTTCCAGCGCATCCTGAACGCGTCGCTGGAGGAGATCGTGGAGGACTGGGGCACCTCCATCCGCCGCACCTACCTGCCGCTGCTGAGCGAGCGGCGCGAGGCGCGCGAGGAGGCCCGCCCCCTCATCACCCTGCGGGAAGAGGGCGGCCGGCTGAACGTGGCGCCGGTGGTGAGCCCCGACGGGCGCTTCGTGGCGTTCCTGTCGGAGCTGGAGTTCCTGGACGTGGAGATGTACATCGCCAACGCCGAGACGGGCGAGATCATCCGCCGGCTGGTGCGCGGCACCGCGTTCGACCCGCACTACGGCAGCCTGCGCTACATCAACTCCGCGGGCACCTGGTCGCCGGACTCGCGGCGCTTCGCCTTCAGCGCGCTGCGCAACGAGCGCGACGTGATCGTGATCATGGACGTGCAGCGGGCGGACCGGCTGCGCGAGATCGAGGTGCCGGGGGTGAGCGAGCTCACTAACCCCACCTGGTCGCCGGACGGCAACACCATCGTGGTGAGCGGCCTGCGGGGCGGCATCAGCGACCTGTACGCCATCGACCTGACCACCGGACGCTCGCGGCAGCTGACGGACGACCGCTTCGCGGACCTGCAGCCCATGTTCTCGCCGGACGGGCGCACCGTCGCGTTCACCACGGACCGGGGCGAGACGGACTTCAACACGCTCTCCTTCGGCGACTACCGGCTGGCGCTGATGGACTGGCCCGGCGGCGAGATCCGCACGATCGACCCGCCGGCGGCGGCCGAGGGGCAGCGGCAGATGGGGAAGAACATCAACCCGCAGTGGAGCCGTGACGGGAGGGCGCTGTTCTACATCTCCGACCGCACGGGCATCCCCAACATCTACCGGCTGGAGATCGCCTCCGGCACGGTGACGCAGGTGACCGACCTGTTCACGGGGATCAGCGGGATCACGGACATGAGCCCCGCCATCTCCGCGGCGCAGAACGCGGACAAGCTGGTGTTCACGGCGTACGAGCGGGGCGGGTTCAACATCTACTCCATCACCAACCCCACGGAGCTGGCGGGGACGGCGCCCACGCAGGTGCAGGTGGCGGCGGCGGGGATTCCCGGGGTGCCGCTGGCGGCGCTGCTGCCGCCGGTGCCGCGGCCGGAGGAGACCCCGTACAACCGGGTGCTGCTGGCGGTGAACGAGTTCCAGTACGGCCTGCCCGACGCGCAGGTGCAGACCACCTGGGCGGTGGTGCCGTACCGGCCGCGCATCTCGCTGGACTACCTGGGCCAGCCCTCGGTGGGCGCCTCGGTGAGCAGCGGCGGGTTCAGCCGCGGCGGGCTGTACGGCGGCATCTCCGGCATCTTCAGCGACGTGCTGGGCTACCACAACCTGTACGCCACGGTGCAGGCGCAGGGGCAGGTGGACGAGATCGGGTACGCCGCCCTGTATCTGAACCAGAAGAACCGCTGGAACTGGGGCGTGGCCACCCAGCGCATCCCCTACATCTACGGCCAGTACGGCGAGGGGATCAACGAAGACGGCGAGTACGTGCTGCAGCAGATCCTGGTGCGCTACTTCGACACCAACCTGATCGGCGTGGCGCAGTACCCGTTCTCGCAGGTGCAGCGGGTGGAGTTCACCGGCGGCGTACGGCGCATCAGCAACGACTTCATCATCCGCGAGCAGGTGTACCAGCCCATCGTGCAGGACAATCAGATCATCGGGCTGAACGGGCCGATCGACTTCCGTCAGCGCCGCGTGGACGGCGAGGCCTGGAACCTGGCGGAGGCCAGCGCGGCGCTGGTGAAGGACGCGTCGCTGATGGGGTACACGTCGCCGTTCGCGGGGGTGCGCTACCGCTTCGAGGTGGCGCCCACGGTGGGGAGCCTGCAGTTCAACACGGCCACGGCGGACTACCGGCGGTACCTGTACCTGCGGCCGGTCACGCTGGCGGTGCGCGGGATGCACGTGGGGCGCTACGGGCGCGACGAGGCGCAGGTGGGGGCCATCTACCTGGGGTACCCCTTCCTGATCCGCGGCTACTCGCGCGAGAGCGTGGCCGACGCGTGCGAGGCCACGCTGCCGGACGGCGGGCGCGACTGCGAGCTGTACTTCGACGAGCTGCGCGGCAGCCGGATCGCCGTGGCCAACGTGGAACTGCGGGTGCCGGTGATCCGGCAGCTGGTGGTGGGCAACACGCTGGGCCTGCCGCCGGTGGAAGGGTTCGCGTTCTTCGACGCGGGCTCGGCGTGGGGCAAGGTGGCGGACCTGAACCGCCAGGTGATCAACACCACGCCCACCTGGCGGCGCGGCATTGAGCCGGACGCGACGAAGCGCGGCATTCTGACCAGCGGCGGCGTGGGCGCGCGGGTGAACCTGTTCGGCTACTTCGTGGTGGAGGCCGCGTACGTGAAGGCCTTCGAGCGCAACAACGGGTGGCACTGGCAGTTCGCCCTGCAGCCGGGCTTCTGAGAAGAGTGCGTGAGTGCGTGAGTGCGTGAGTGCGGGAGTGCGGGAGTGGGGGGG
>DATAAG010000077.1:0-5012 GCA_036260235.1 Longimicrobium sp. | reverse complement strand
TCCCCCTCTCCCGCGGAGCGGGGGAGGGGGCCCCCGCGGACGCAGTGAGATGTATGTCGGAGCATCCCGATGCGTCGGCCGGACCAACCTCCCCC
The DNA here is from genome assembly GCA_036260235.1 of Longimicrobium sp. Lineage (GTDB taxonomy): Bacteria > Gemmatimonadota > Gemmatimonadetes > Longimicrobiales > Longimicrobiaceae > Longimicrobium. Next base: position 4,917 of record DATAAG010000077.1, on the reverse strand, counting down.
AGGGGGTTTCGGGGGAGGTGGCGAGTGGTGCTCGCCCGGGGGGGGCGCGGCCTCTCGCGTGGAGCCATCCGGAGCGCGCCCGACGTTTTCTCCCCCTCTCCGCGAGGAACGAGCGGGGAGGGGGCCGGGGGGAGGGGCCCCCGCGGACGCAGCTGGATACCCGTCGTCGAGCACCGAACCCGCCCTTTCCCCCTCTCCTCGCACAGTTTGCGAGGGGCAGGGCCGGGGGAGGGGGCCCCTTCCCTCGCAAACGCCCGGCGCGTAGACTGCGCATGGTCTCGCGGGCGGAGGGCACCAGCGCAGCGGAGAGAACCGGGTGAAGGTGGCCGTGATCGGCGGGGGGCCCGCCGGACTGTACTTCGCGCTGCTGATGAAGAAGGCCAGCCCGGCCCACGACGTCGTGGTGCTGGAGCGCAACGCGCCCGACGACACGTTCGGCTGGGGCGTCGTCTTCTCCGACCAGACCCTGGGCTACCTGCGCGAGGCCGATCCCCCCAGCGCCGAGCGCATCCAGAGCGAGTTCGCGCACTGGGACGACATCGACATCCACCACCGCGGCACCGTCATCACCAGCGGCGGCCACGGCTTCGCCGGCATCTCCCGCAAGACGCTCCTCGCCATCCTCCAGGACCGCTGCCGCGAGCTGGGCGTGGAGCTGCGCTTTCGCTGCGACGTGGGGGACGACGGCGACCTGCCCGGGCTCGGCATCACCGACCCGGACCTGGTGGTGGCGGCGGACGGGGTGAACAGCCGCGTCCGCGCGAAGTACGCGGACGTGTTCCGCCCGGACCTGGACGTCCGCAAGGCCCCGTTCTGCTGGCTGGGCACCACCCGCCTCTTCGACGCCTTCACCTTCCTGTTCGTCGAGAACGACCACGGCGTCTTCCAGGCACACGCCTACCGCTACGCCCGGGACCACAGCGCCTTCATCGTGGAGTGCGACGAGCGCTCGTGGAAGAGCGCGGGCTTCGACGGGATGAACGAGGCGGAGACCGTGGCCGCGTGCGAGCGGATGTTCGCGCCGTGGCTGGACGGGCATTCGCTGGAGTCCAACGCGCCGCACCTGCGCTCGCCGTGGATCCGCTTCACGCGCGTGAGCAACGAGCGCTGGTACCACGTGGAGGGCCAGGTGGCGCCCGTCGTCCTGATCGGCGACGCGGCGCACACGGCGCACTTCTCCATCGGCAGCGGGACCAAGCTGGCCATGGAGGACGCCATCGCGCTCTCCCGCATCCTCCACCAGCGGGACGACCTGCGGACGGCGCTGCAGGAGTACCAGGAGGAGCGGCGGACGGACGCGCTGCGCCTGCAGAACGCCGCGCGCAACTCCATGGAGTGGTTCGAGAACGTCCGCCGGTACATCAACCTGGACCCGCCGCAGTTCGCCTACTCGCTGCTCACGCGCAGCCAGCGGGTGAGCCACGAGAACCTGCGCCTGCGCGACAGCGTCTACCTCTCCGGCGTGGAGCGCTGGTTCGCCTCGAAGGCCGCCGGGGAGGAGCCGGAGACGCCGCCCCCGCCCATGTTCACGCCCTTCCGGCTGCGCGGCATGCGGCTGGAGAACCGCGTGGTGGTCTCGCCGATGGACATGTACTCCGCCGTCGACGGAACGCCCAACGACTTTCACCTGGTCCACCTGGGGTCGCGGGCGCTGGGCGGGGCGGGGCTGCTGATGACGGAGATGACGTGCGTGAGCCCCGAGGCGCGCATCACCCTGGGGTGCACGGGAATGTACGCGCCGGAGCACCTGGACGCGTGGCGGCGGATCGTCGAGTTCGTGCACGCGTACGGGCGGACCAAGATCTGCCTGCAGCTGGGCCACAGCGGCCGCAAGGGCGCCACGCGGCTGATGTGGGAGGGGATGGACGAGCCGCTGGAGGAGGGCGGATGGGAGGTGATGGGCCCGTCGCCCATCCCCTACGGCCCGCGCAACCAGGTGCCGCGCGAGATGGACCGCGGCGACATGGAACGGGTGATCCGGCAGCACGTCCGGGCAGTGGAGATGGCGGTCGAGGCCGGCTTCGACATGGTGGAGCTGCACTGCGCGCACGGCTACCTGCTGTCGTCGTTCATCACCCCGGTCTCGAACCGGAGGACGGACGAGTACGGCGGCTGCCTGCAGAACCGGCTGCGCTTTCCGCTGGAGGTGTTCCGGGCCATGCGCGCCGCGTGGCCCGGCGACGCGCCGATGTCCGTCCGCATCAGCGCCACGGACTGGGTGGAGGACGGCATCGCGCCGGACGAGGCGGTGGAGGTGGCGCGGGCGTTCCGCGGGGCCGGGGTGGACATCGTCCACGTCAGCACCGGGCAGACGACGCCGGACGCGAAGCCGGTCTACGGCCGCATGTTCCAGACGCCGTACAGCGACCGCATCCGCAACGAGGCCGCCGTGCCGACCATCGCCGTCGGCAACATCACCGAGGCGGACCAGGTGAACGGGATCATCGCCGCCGGCCGCGCGGACCTGTGCGCGCTGGGGCGGCCGCACCTTTCCGACCCGCACTGGACGCTGCACGCGGCCGCGCAGCTGGGGTGGACGCAGCAGCACTGGCCCAACCAGTACCTGAGCGGCAAGAGCCAGCTGGAGCGCAGCCTCAAGCGCCAGCAGGAGATGCTGGGCACGGCGACGATCTGAGGCGGTTCGGGCGGGCATCCGCCGGGGGGCCGGCGCCCGGATCGCTCGAAGGCCGCCTTCCGTGCGCGACACACGGCGTGCGGCAGGATCTTGTCCGCGAAGGCGGACAGCGCGTAGCCGTTGCGGCGGTTTCAACCGCTGGGCTCGGGGCCAGCACATGACCCACCATCATCACACCCGATGACCAACCCTGATTCCGCCCCCCGCCCCCTGCGGCACCGCCTTGCCGTCGTCACCGGCGGGGGCCGGGGGATCGGCGCGGCGATCGCGGAGGGGCTGGCGGCGGCGGGGGCGGACGTGGCGCTGCTCGGCCGGCACCCCGAAACACTGGAGTTCCGCGCGGAGGCGCTGTCCGCGTCGCATCACACCGTGGTGAAGTACATGGCGTGCGACGTGGCGGACGAGGCGTCGGTGGCGAAGGCGTTCACCGCCGTGCGCGACGCCTTCGGCGATCCGCACATCCTGGTCAACAACGCGGGGCAGTCCGCCGGCGTGCCGTTCACGGAGACCACGCGCGCAACGTGGGACCGGATGATCGCCGTCAACCTCACCGGCACCTTTCTCTGCACGCAGCAGGTGCTCCCCGCCATGCTGCAGGCCGGCTCGGGGCGCATCGTCAACGTCGCCTCCACGGCGGGGATCAAGGGCTACAGCCACACCGCCGCGTACTGCGCCGCCAAGCACGGCGTCGTCGGGCTGACGCGCGCGCTGGCGATCGAGACGGCCAAACGGGGGATCACCGTCAACGCCGTCTGCCCGGGCTACACCGACACGGACATGGCCGCCTCCGCCATCGGCAACCTGGTGCGCGCGGGAAAGACGGAGGACGAGGCGCGGCGGGCCATCACCCGCGTGATGCCGATCGGCCGGCTCATCCAGCCGGAAGAGGTGGCGTCCGCGGTGCTCTGGCTCTGCTCGCCGCAGGCCGCGGCGGTCACGGGGCAGACGATCGTCGTCGCGGGGGGCGAGGGGGCATGAGCGGCACGGAGGCCTGGCGCATTGACCCGGAGAAGGACGAGCTGGTCGTCCCGGACGTGCGCGGGGGATCGCTGCGCATCCCGCACTGGACCGCCGTCAGGGAACGGTACTTCGCGTCGGCGGAGATGCCGTACGTGGTCTCCATCATCCAGATGAACCCGGAGATGTTCGGCGCCGTCCGCGTCCGCGACTGACCGACGGACGCCTTGCCCGACCGCGGGGCCCCTCCCCCCGGCCCCCTCCCCGCTCGTTCCTCGCGGAGAGGGGGAGAACTGCAACGACGGGCCGTTCGTTGCCGATACCTGCACTTTGCCCTGCGTTCCGCATGAGCGTAGAACCGTCCGCCGGCGACGGCCTTCCTCCCACCCCGTGAGCGCATCGATGGCGCCCGACGCGCGGCGGCTGGAGGTGCTGAATGAGGTGGCGCGCATCGCCACGCTGGACCTGGAGCTGCGCCCCATGCTGCAGCGGGTGACGGACGCGCTGCGCGCCAAGTTCGGCTGGGAGTTCGTGGCCTGCGTCTCGGTGGACTGGGAGCGCAACCGCTTCGTCTGCGAGGCCCTCAGCACCGACCTGGCGACCGAGATCCACGTGGGCTACAGCCGCCCGCTGGGGAGCGGCGTGGTGGGCGAGGTGGCGGCCACGGGCAGGCCCATCCTGCTGGACGACGTGCGGACGTACCCCAACTTCGTGGACACCCTCGCCGGCGCGCAGTCGGAGCTGTGCATTCCCGTGCGCCACGCGGGGCGCATCGTGGCGGTGCTGAACCTGGAGAGCACCCGGCTGGGCGCCTTCCACGACCAGCTGCCGCTGCTGGAGACGGTCGCGGAGCAGGTGGCCGGCGCCATCGTCAACGCGCGGCTGTACGACGAGGTGCGGCGGCGCGCGCGGCTGCTGGAGATGGTGGCGGAGGTCTCCAGGGCGGCGCTGGAGGCGGGCGAGCTGGAGCTGCTGCTGCGCCGCATCGTGGACTACGTGTACGCGCACTTCTCCCTCTCCACCGCCGCCATCCTGCTGGTGGACCAGGAGCGCGGCGAGTTCGAGCAGACCGCCCACGCCGGCGGGGCGCGGCAGACGGTGCCGCTGGGGACGCGGTGGAGCGTGGCGCAGGGGATCGTGGGCCGCGCCATCCGCACGGGCGAGCCGCAGCTGGTGCCGGACGTGCGGCAGGACCCGGAGTACCTGAACGTGGACGCCGGCGTGGCCTCCGAGTACGCCGTGCCGATCCGCCTGGGCGGGCGCATCCTGGGGGTGCTCAACCTGGAGGGCACCGGGCCGGAGGTGTTCTCGCGCGAGAACCTGAC
>DATAAG010000076.1:0-7307 GCA_036260235.1 Longimicrobium sp. | reverse complement strand
CGCACTATCCGTCCGCCGCAATCACCCGCACCACGTCGTCGATCCCGGCCTTCATCCGCGCGGAGGGCTGGCCGGTCTCGTTGGCGATGATGCAGAAGATGATCTCGCGGCCGTCCGCCGTGGTCACGAAGCCGCTCAGCGAGTCCACCCCCCCGATGTACCCCGTCTTGGCCGCCACGCGCCCGCGCAGGTCCGTCAGCCGGCTGCGCAGCGAGCCCTCCTGTGCGCCGGAGAGCGGCAGCGCTCCGCGGACGATCTGCTGGCGCGGCGTGCGGCGCACGTAGTCCAGCAGCTGCACCAGCGCGCGCGGCGTCACCCGGTTGCCGTCCGACAGGCCGGAGCCGTCGCGCAGCACGAACGCCGCCGAATCGATCCCCACCACGCCGGCCAGGAAGTCGCGCTCCACCGCCAGCCCCGCCGCCCAGCTCCCCTCCCCCCGCACCTCGCGCCCCAGCGTCTTCACCAGCAGCTCCGCGAACCAGTTCTGGCTGTTCATCAGCACCGGGCCAATGGCGTGCGTCAGCGGGTGCGAGCGCCACTCCGCCAGCGGCTCCGCGGCGACCGCCGGCGACTGTGCCGGATCGGAGACCACGCGCACGGTGTTGCGCTCCACCACGATCCCCCTGCGCTCCAGCACCTCGCGAAAGACGGTGCCCGTCCAGCGGGCGGGATCGTCCACCGCGAAGTGCTGCGTGCTCGCGCCCGCCCCGCGCGGGATCTGCCCGTACGCCCGCACGGACCCGGGGGTGGAGCCGCGCGCCAGGTCCAGCGTGTTGCGGCCGCCCGCGGCCACCGTGCGCGTCTGGTTCTGCAGGGTGTACGCGCTGCTGGCCGGCTGTCCGGTGATGCGCGCCGGCGCGCCGACCGAGGCGCCGGGCTGGATGGTGAAGTCGATGGAGTTGTCGTTGAAGCCCAGCGCGCTCACCGGCGCCGCGTACCACCAGAGCAGGTCGTACTCGTCCCAGTCGGCCCGCACGTACTCGCGGTCCAGCCAGCTCTCGTCCGCCACCACGCCCCCGGTAACGCGGCGGATGCCGCGCGCCAGCAGCGAGTCCGCCAGCATCTCGAACACCGCCGTGCGGGTGGGGAAGAAGCGGGCGCTGATCATCGGGTCGCCGCGGCCGTACAGCACCAGGTCGCCCTCCAGCGTGCCGTCGCGCACCGTCCCCGCCGCGTACAGGCTGGTGCGGAAGCGGTAATCCGGGTCCAGGTGGTGCGCCGCCGCCGCGGCCACGATCAGCTTGAGGTTGCTGGCGGGGACGAAGGGCCGGTCCGCGTTGCGGGCGTAGAGCGTGCGCCCGGTGGCCGCGTCGCGCACCTCGATCCCCCAGCGCGCCTGCGCCAGGTGCGGCCGCGCCAGGACGGAATCGATGCGCGCCGCCAGCCGCGGACTCGCAGGCGCGAATGTGGCGTACGTGCGCGAAGCTGCTACATTGCCCGCGCGAGGGGCCTGTGCGGCCAGCGGCACGATCGCCGCGAGCGCCAGCACGGCGGCGCCCAGGCGGCGGGAGTTCATCAGACGGAGAGCAGGCACGGATGCGACCGGGTTGGGTGGGGGCCGGATGAGCGAAATCCTGTTCGCGGACGACGACGACGCGCTGCGCCGGATGATCGGCGAGCTGCTGCGGCACGCCGGCCACCAGGTGCGGCTTGCCGAAAACGGCACCACCGCCCTGGCGGAGGTGCGCCGGCACGCGCCGGACCTGGTGATCCTGGACTACCGGATGGGGACGCCGGACGGCTTCACCGTCTGCCGCACCATCAAGGACGACCCGCGCATCGCCCACGTGCCGGTGCTCATCCTCACCGGCGAGTCGCGGCTGGAGGACCGGCTGGGCGGCTTCGAGGCCGGCGCGGACGACTACCTGGCCAAGCCGTTCGACGCGCGCGAGCTGCTGGCCCGCGTCACCGCGCTGCTGCGCCAGGCGCGCCGCGCGCTGGACCGCAACCCGACGACCGGCCTGCCCGGCGGCGACGCCATCGAGCGCGAGATGGAGCGGCGCCGCGTGGACGGGCACCCCTTCGCGGTGGTCTACTTCGACCTGGACGACTTCAAGCCCTTTGCCGACCGCTTCGGCTTCGCGGTGGCGGACGAGGCCATCCGCGAGGCGGGCCGCTCCATCAGCGCCACGGCCGAGGGAAGGAACGACACCTTCGTGGGCCACGTGGGCGGCGACGACTTCGTCCTGTTGTGCCCCACCGAAGAGGCGCGCGAGCTGGCCCGCATCGCCCGCGCGCGCTTTTCCCAGGCGCTGCCCCGCCACCTGCCAACGGACGCGGTACGGGCCGGCGTCTACCGCGGCCGGGACCGGGCCGGCGTGGAGCGCGAGTTCCCCCTCACCCGTCTCTCCGCCGCCGTGGTGCGCGTCGACCCCGCCCGCTGGACCACGCTGGAGCACCTGGGGGAGCTGGTGGCCGACGCCAAGCGCCGGGCCAAGTCCCCCAGCGGCGGCGGGATCGCGGAGACGGAGCTGTAGAACTAACAGGTTCAAGGTTCAAGTGCCAAGTGCCCAGAATCGAAAAACGCTCGATCCTGGGCACTTGATCCTGGGCACTCGATCCTGCCCTCCCTACACCCGCACCGTCCCCTCGCCGCCAGCCGCGCCGCCGCCGTTGCCCAGCAGGGTGTCCATCTCCGCGGCGTTCAGCCGGGGGGCGTGCACCAGCTCGCGGAACTCGTAGACGATCACCCCGTCGTCCGTGACCTCCGAGGCGATGCGCAGGCCGTCCTCCATGGAGTTGAGCACCTTCTCCGCCCGCGGCATGGGCCAGCCGAGCGACGAGGCCACCTCCGTCACCGTCAGCCGCCCGCCGCGCTCCTCCGCCAGCCGCAGCACCGGCTGCTGCAGCCCCACCAGCAGCGCCTGGCGCCGCTGCTCGCGGGCGCGGTTGGCGCCCTTCACCATCGCCACGCCGCCGCCGGCGGAGAGCAGGCCCAGCAGAAAGGCGCCGAACTCCCCCTCGCCGAAGGCGACCATGGTGAGGACGAAGGCGAAGGCGAACATCACGTACGCGCCGAACATCCATCCGCCGGCGCTCTCCACCTCCTCCCCCTCCGCGGCCACCACGGCGGGGTGCACGGGAACGCTCGTCCCTCCCGGCCCCAGCGCCAGCGCGCGCTCCGCCCGGCGCCCCCACGACTCGCCGCAGCGCGGGCAGGCGCGGTAGTCGTAGCGCATCAGGTAGTACACCAGGCCGCCCACGCCCATGAACGGGAGGGTGAACAGCGTCAGCAGCAGCAGCGTGACGATGGAGCCGCTCTGTGAGAAGTGGGTGACGCTCTCGCCCTGGAACCCGCAGCGGGGGCAGGCGGCGGCGATGACGAGCGGGCCGCGGGCGGACGCCGCGGTGGCGGGAACGCCGTAGCCGGACGGACGCGACACGGGCGACCCGCAGGTGTCGCAGCGGCTGCGCCCTTCGGGCACCCTGGCCCCACAGGTGGAACAGTACATCCCTTGGATCCTCCACGCCGCGCGCCCGGGCGGCGGAATCGTCAGGTCGAGCGGACTTCGCCGGTTCGGGGCGACCGTACGGGCGGCCTGTCAGGAAAGATTCAACCCGTGCGTTCCTGTGCGCAGGGTTCTTGCGTCTGTGTGGAACCTCAAGTCCCGTTTCAGTTTAGGGACAGCGCAGCGGACCTTCAACCCCCGTGGGATGATGCGACCGATCCAGACCAGGCGAACCGCCGCGCTCCTGGCGATGCTGCCCCTGCTGGGGGGCGGCTGCGCCGGCAACCCCGGCCCGGGCCAGCCGGAACGCGCCGGCGCCATCGCGCAGCACGTGGTGGTGATCTCCATCGACGGGCTGCGCCCCGACGCCATCCGGGCGGCCGGCGCGGCCAACCTGCAGCGGATGATGCGCGAGGGCGCGTACTCGCTCCAGGCGCGCACCATCCTCCCCAGCCGCACGCTGCCCTCGCACACCAGCATGATGACGGGCGTGTCGCCGGCGGTGCACGGCATCACCTGGAACGACGAGCAGGTGGAGGCGCAGGGCCGGGTGCGGGTGGCCACCATGTTCGACATGGCCGACTCGGCGCACCTGCACACGGCGGCGTTCTTCGGCAAGGCCAAGTTCCGCCACCTGATCCACGGCGACGCGCCCGACGAGGTGGAGGCGCCGCGGGGGAGCGAGGTGGTGCTGGCGCCGCGCATCACCCAGGACGTCATCCACTACCTGCAGTTCAACGAGCCGGACCTGCTGTTCGTCCACATCCCGGACCCCGACATCGCGGGGCACTCCGCGGGGTGGATGACGCTCCCCTACCGCTGGGCCGTGCGCCGCGCCGACGCAGCCGTGGAGCAGATCCGCCGCGCCGCCGTCCGGCGCTTTGGCGGCGACGTGCTGGTGATCGTCACCGCGGACCACGGGGGCCACGGGCGCGACCACGGCACCGAGGCGCCGGAGGACGTGCTGATCCCGTGGATCGCCTGGGGCGCCGGGGTGCAGCGGGGGCAGATCGACGCGGGAATCCGCACCTTCGACACGGCGGCCACCGCGCTGTGGGCGCTGGGTGTTCCCGTCCCCGCGCGCTGGGAAGGCCGCCCCGTCACCGCCGCCTTTCAGCCGGCCGCCATCGCCGCGGCGGCGGCCGCGCAGGCCTCGCCGAACGAGGAGGCCGGCTCCGCGCCGCGGCGCTGACTGCTGGCCGAGTCGCATCCATCCCACCGCCCGCCCCGGGGACCCTCCGCGGCGGGCGGTCCGCGTTCCAGCACTCCATAAAAGGATGGACCTCACACGGAGTCAACGAAGTGCTTCTGTGTGAGGCGGTCATCTCCAGGTATCCGCACGGGCCCGGGCGGTCCGCCCGGGTCACGGGGAATAACAGAAGGGTTCGCCGGGGGCGGGCACGCAGAAGACGTAGCCGTCCCCTTCCCTGCGGAACTCGAGCGTGACCGACTTGAACGGCTTGGACGGCGCGAACTCGTGCGGCTCCCACACCACGTCCACCAGCATCCCCTCGAGCCGGATGTCGGCGGGCACCACCCGCAGGGAGAACTTCCGCCACTCCCGGCTCTTCCGGGCGTTCCCTTCGATCGCGTACGTGCGCCCCCCGACGTGCTCGAGGGAGGCCCCCCAGGGGCGCCAGAACTCCACGGAAACCGGATCTCCTGGCGCATAGCGGCCAAGGAGCACCTGCACCGGCGGGGCCGTCAGCGCCAGGACCAGGATCTCGCGGTTGGTCGGCAGCCGCCACGTGGCGGGCACGGGCGGGCCCAACCCCAGCTCTCCCCGCCAGCGGCTCTGCGCCACCCGGCAGTCCAGCAGTTCCTGCTCCGGGGCATGGCGGACCACCGGGCTCCCGTCCCACCAGCCTTCCTCCCGGACCAGCACGGGATCGATCCGCACCGTGTCGCCCGCCGCCAGGTCCACCACGATCGGGCTGGACGCACACCCGGACGAGGAGCTCGCGCTGAAGACGTGTCTTCCGGCATCGAGCGTCCTCACGTACCACCACCCCTGGTCGTTCGCGAAGGCCATGCACCGCTGGGGGTCCGGATGACGCTGGATCATGAAGTGCCCCACGGCCTCCCCACCCGTGTAGGACGCGCGGCCATAGATCATCGCGCTGCCACCTCGCGGACACCACGAACCACCGCCGGTTCCGCGCGGGATGAGCGGCTGCGCCCACGTCTGCACCGGGTGCAGGAGAACGGCGAAGAGGACGGGGAGAAGGAGCGTTCCGCATGGGGGGGCGGTAGCCGGAGCCCGGGATGCCGTTGGGATCCCCTCGTCAACGTCCCCGCGGGCCAGGAAGTGACGCCCCTGGCGATTCGCCCCCTGCCGCTACTCTCCTCGCGGCAACGGTCAGCCCGCTACGTCCCCACCGACGCCGGCACCTCCGCCGGGACCAGCGCCTTCGCCATGCACGCTGCCGTGGACGGGCAGATGCTCCGGAACTCCGCCGTCGCCGCGATCGCCTCCGGCACCGCGGCCCGGTCCGCCCGCACGTAGCCGCGGCGCGCGAAGAAGCCCTCCGCCGTGGTCGTCAGCAGGTAGAGCGTGCGGATGCCGGCGGCCCGTGCGTGCGCCTCGAGCGCATCCACCAGCCGCGACGCCAGTCCCCCGCCCCGCCGCGCCTCCGGCACCGCCAGCGAGCGCAGCAGCCCCGCGTCGTCCGCCACCTCCATCCCCACCACCCCCGCGATCCCGTCCCCGTCGCGCAGCACCAGGAAGTGCTTCAGGTGTCCCGGCGTCAGGTCCTCGTGCGGCAGCGAGGCATCACCGAGAAGGGTGACGATCGCATCGAAGTCGGCGGGACGGGCAGGTTCAGGAATCATGGTCGTGCAGGATGCGTGATACCGGAGCGTGGACCATCCCGTGTTGTCCGCGCAGGCGGACTTCGTGCCTTTCCACCGGCGATTTCTTCAACCGCTTGACGAGGGGGCGCCCACGGCAACCAACCTGGACCGCGGGAGCCGGCGACGTCCCGTGAAAGGTGCCCTCGTCCCCACCTCCTGACAAGCGGAAGGCCGGCTCCGCCCGGAAGCCGGCCTCCATCACTCCATCACTCCATCACTCCATCACTCCATCACTCCATCACCACCGCGCCGGATTCCCGCGGACGTCGATGTGGATGAACGGCCCGTGGGCGCCGTTGTCGCGGTAGATCCCCGCGCCGCCCATCAGCTCCGGGTAGCGCTGCTCCACGCGGTCCACCGCGCGCAGCATCACCCGCGCGTCCTCGGTGTCGCGGCGGCCGTCGCCGTTCAGGTCGTCCATGTAGCCGTCGAAGTCGTTGTCGATCCACACGTCGCTGGCGTCGCCGTAGGTGTGGCGGCTGAGCAGCGCGCGGCCGCCCTCGCCCACGCCCTGGATGTTGTACGCCGGCGTGCGGAAGCCGCTCATCACCGCCACGTGCTCCGCCCGCACGCCCATGGCGTTCAGCTCCTGGATCACCAGCTCCAGCTTGTCGATCAGGCGAAGGTCCAGCGCCAGGTACTTGGGCCAGACGCCGAACTGGTCCTTGGTGAGGAAGTTGCGCAGGCGGAAGTGCTCGCTGACCGCCAGGTCCTGGTTCTGCGGGGTGACCTCGATGAAGCCCGGGGGCGGCGCGTAGCGGTCGTAGCGGCCGGACGTCTCGGTGGGGTAGGTGCCGATGCGGTAGCCGTTCAGGTAGCCGCCGCGCTTCTCGCTGAAGGGCACGCGGGTGATGACCATGAGGTCGTTCACGTCCTGCGTCCACTGCGGCCCGCGCAGCCGCAGCCGCCAGATCCCCGCCTCGGCGGGGGCACGCAGCCCGTGCATCAGCTGCCCCTCGCCCAGCAGGGAGCGCACCTGCGTCCCCGCCAGCGGCTCCCACCGGT
>DATAAG010000075.1:0-3631 GCA_036260235.1 Longimicrobium sp. | reverse complement strand
ACTCCATCACTCCATCACTCCATCACTCCATCACTCCATCACTCCATCACTCCATCACTCCATCACCGCGCCACCGAAGCGTCACAAAGCACGGAACACTGGCGTTGGGGCTGGGTAGGCTTGTATCCTTCAGGAACCCGTTCCAGAGGTGACCCATGCGACGCACGTACGGACTGGCCGCTGCGGTAGTGGCCCTTGCGGTCCTGACGGCGGTTCGGTTGCGGGCACAGCAGCAGGACTGGACGCCGCCCTCGCGGGAGATGCCGGAGATGCCGGCGTCCTCGCAGCTGAGCGGTGGATGGCGGGGCGGCCTGGGCAGCTGGTTCCGCGGCGTGGGCGAGGGGCTGGACGGCATTCGCGCCGACGGCGAAGGCCTGTCGCGCGACGCCGCCGGCTCTCGCCCCCGCTTCGTCCGCTTCATGGGCGGCTCCCGCCCCGTGGCCGAGTGGACGGACCGCAACGGCGACGGCCGTGCGGACCGGGTGGAGGTCTTCCGCAACGGCGCCCTGGCGTACCGCCTCATCGACTCCGACCATGACGGCACGGCCAACGTGCTGCACGTCTACGACGCTTCCGGCGCACTCGTGCGCGAACAGAGATACTGAGACCTGACGTGGTCCCTTCTACCGCAACCGCACCCGCGATCGTAAGCGACGCCGAGCTCCTGGAGGCCTACCGCGGCACGGTATGGTCCGTGGAGATGACGGCGGGGTTCCTGGAGGTGCGGCTGGACCGCGCCGCCGATCCGCAGCTGCGCCCCTCGGGGATCGTCACCGCGTACAACCCCGCCTCCATCGCCCGCACGCCCGACGAGAACCGCGCGGCGGACCAGGAGCTGCTCAGGCACGTGCGTTCGCTGGGCGTGCAATTCCGGCGCACCGTGGCCCGCGGCCCCGTCCCCGGCGCCGATGAGTGGGAGGAGCCCGGCTTCCTGCTGCTGGGCGACGTTCGCCCCCTGCTGGTGGAGCTGGGGCTGGTGTTCGGCCAGAACGCCGTCCTCTGGATCGACGCCGCGGGCGCCGTGTCGCTGGTGTGCACCCGCAACGGGTTCGCCGGCCGCCGTCCCGGGCAGAAGATCGACCTCTGATTCGTTGCCGCGGGCGCGCCGCCACCCCCGGCGGCCCGCCGCGCCCGCGTACCTTTCCCTGAAGACATGCTGGTCGAAAAGCGGATGACCCGCGACCCCGTCGTGGTCTCCCCCCGCGCCACCCTGGCGGACGCCCTGCGCCTCACCCGCGAGCGCCGCATCCGCCACCTTCCCGTGGTGGACGGCGGCGCCCTGGTGGGGATCGTTTCGGACCGCGACGTGCGGACGGCGCTCCCCTCCCCCCTCACCCAGACCGACGAGGAGCGTATCGCCTTCCTGGAAGGCACCCCCGTCGCCGCGGTGATGCGGACGGAGGTGGCCACCGTGGGGCCGCTGGACTCCGTCGAGGACGCGGCCAAGCAGATGCGGCGCCAGCGCATCGGCGCGCTGCCGGTGGTCGACGCGCACGGCGCCGTGCTCGGCATCCTCTCCGAGAGCGACGTGCTGGACGCCTTCGTGGAGATCCTGGGCCCGGCCGGCGCCTCGTCCCGGCTGGAGATCGCCCTGGCGGACCGCCCCGGAGAGCTGGCCAGGGCCATGCGCGTCATCGGCGAGGAGCACGGCGTGAACGTCTGCTCGCTCATGGTGCCGCCGGGCGATCCGGAGGCGCCGCGCGTGGCCATCGTGCACGTGAGCACCATCGATCCCCGGCACCTGATCGCCGCGCTGCAGGCGGAGGGCTTCCGCGTCGGCTGGCCGTCGCTGGAGCACGACCTGCGGGGGGACGGTACGTGAGCCGGGTTCCCTGCGCGCTGGTCTGGGACCCCGCCGTCACCGGCTACAGGTTCCGCCCCGACCACCCGTTCAACCCGAAGCGGCTGGAGCTCTCCGTCTCGCTGATCGAGGCGCTGGGGCTGATCGACGCCGACGCGCGGATGGTGGCGCCGCGGATGGCGACCGAGGCGGAGCTGCTGGCCGTCCACTCCGCCGAGTACCTGGAGGCGGTGAAGCGCTTCAGCGCGGGCGGAAGTCCGTCCGGCGCGCTGCGCTGGGGGCTGGGCACGGACGACACGCCCGTCTTTCCCGGGATGCACGAGGTCACCTCCCTGGTGACCGGCGCGACCATCCGGGCGGCGGAGCTGGTGATGTCGGGCGAGGCGACGCGGTCGTTCAGCATCTGCGGCGGACTGCACCACGCGCACCGGGACCGCGCCTCCGGCTTCTGCGTCTACAGCGACCTGGCCGCGGCCATCGCCTGGATTCGGCGCGAGCACGGCGGCCGCGTGATGTACATCGACTACGACGCCCACCACGGCGACGGGGTGCAGGGGATCTTCTACGAGGATCCCGACGTGCTCACCCTCTCCCTGCACGAGTCCGGACGCTACCTCTTTCCCGGCACCGGCTTCGTGGACGAGCTGGGAGAGGGCGACGGCTACGGCTACTCGCTCAACGTGCCGCTGGAGCCGTTCACCGAGGACGGGTCGTGGCTCGACATCCACCGCCGCCTCATTCCCGAGGTGATGGAGGCGTACCGGCCGGACGTGGTGGTGCTGCAGTCCGGCTGCGACGGGCACACGCTGGACCCGCTCACCCACCTGCGCGCCAGCACCCGGCTCTACGAAGAGACCACGCGCATCGTCTGTGCGGCCGCGGACGAGGTGTGCGGCGGCCGCGTGATCGCCACGGGCGGGGGCGGCTACGCCGTCTGGGAGGTGGTGCCGCGGGCGTGGACGCTGGTGTGGGGCGCGCTGTCGGCGCAGGAGGTGCCCAACCGCATTCCGCACGCGTGGCTGGAGCGGTGGCAGGGCGAGGCCCCGGTGCTGCTGCCGCCCTGCGTGCGCGACGGGGAACAGGACCATGCGCCCATGCCGCGCCGCGAGGAGATCGAGGCGACCAACCGGCGCACGCTGGAATCGCTGCGGCGGCAGGCGCTGCCGCTCATCCGTGGCTGGGGACTGGGATTCTGAAGATGACCGTGGATCCGCCCGCGCCGCCCGCCGTCCCCGTGAAGGGGCTGGCACTCCCCGTGACCCTGCGCGACCGCGAAGGGCAGCCGTTCACCGTGCGCGCGTACCGGCCCGCCGACCGCGTGCTGCTGGACGCGTTCTACGACGCGTTCGAGCCCAAGCGCGCCGCCCAGGGGCTGCCCCCCGCCGGCACCCCCCGCATCGCCCGCTGGCTGGACGCCGTCCTGGCCGGCGGCGAGCACCTGATCGTGGAGCGGGAGGGGCGGCTGGTGGGCCACGCCATGCTGATGCCCATGCCGGACCCCGGCGTGCGCGAGTACGCCATCTTCCTGGACCAGAGCGTGCGCGGGCGCGGGATCGGCACGCAGGTGAACCGGCTGGCGGCGGAGGTGGGGCGCGCGCTGGGCATCCGCCAGCTCTGGCTCTCCGTGGAGCCGCAGAACCGCGCCGCCCTGCGCTCGTACCTGAAGGCCGGCTTCTTCTTCCGCCCCGCCACGGTGTACTCGCCGGAGGTGGAGATGGAGATGGACCTGTAGACCCGAGTCCGCGTCCGTAGCGAGCCCGCCACCAGCGGCCACCTGGACGAAACGCGGCCGTGTGAAACAAAACGCGCCCGGGCAGAGGAAGCTCTGCC
>DATAAG010000074.1:0-16771 GCA_036260235.1 Longimicrobium sp. | reverse complement strand
GCCCCAGCTCCAGCAGCTGGAGCCGTTCGCCGACGACGAGGACTTCCGCGCCGTCTGGCGCCAGATCAAGCACCGCAACAAGCAGGAGCTCGCCCGGGTGGTGCGCCGCGAGACCGGGGTCGCCATGGACCCGGCGTCTTTGGTGGACGTGCAGGTGAAGCGGATGCACGAGTACAAGCGGCAGCTGCTCAACGCGCTCCGCCTGGTGGACCTCTACCTGGAGCTCAAGGACAACCCGAGCCTGGACGTCGTCCCGCGTGCCGTGCTCTTCGGCGGGAAGGCGGCACCGACCTACTGGACGGCGAAGCTGATCATCCGGTTGATCAACGCCATCGCGCAGCTGGTGAACCGGGACCCGGCGGTGAGCAAGAAGCTGCGGGTGGCCTTCCTCCCCGACTACCGCGTGTCGCAGGCGGAGCGGATCTTCCCGGGGAGCGACCTGTCGGAGCAGATCTCCACCGCCGGCTACGAGGCGTCGGGGACGGGGAACATGAAGTTCGCCCTGAACGGCGCGCTCACCATCGGCACGCTGGACGGGGCGAACGTGGAGATCGCGGAGCGGGTGGGGCGCGAGAACCTGTTCATCTTCGGCCTGACGGCCGACGAGGTGGAGGCGCGCAAGGCGGAGGGCTACAACCCCCGCGCGGAGTGCGAGGCCAGCCCGCGGCTGCGGCGGGTGCTGGACTACGTGGCCCAGGGCTTCCTTTCTCCGGAGGAGCCGGGGCTCTTCCGCCCGCTGGTGGAGTCGCTGCTGAACCACGACCCCTACATGGTGCTGGCGGACTTCGACGCCTACCTGCAGGCGCAGGCGCAGGTGGACGCGGCCTGGCGCGACCAGGAGGAGTGGACGCGCACGGCCATCCTGAACGTGGCCCGCTGCGGCTGGTTCAGCAGCGACCGCTCCGTGAAGGAGTACGCGGACCGGATCTGGAAGCTGTAGGCCCCTCCCCCGGCCCCTTCCCGCTCGTTCCTCGCGGAGCGGGGGAGGATTCGATGCGCTGCGGACGGTCCCGCGCGTACCGCACGCCCCCTCCGGGCTCGCATTACTCACCCACCTCCCCCAAAAAAACCCTGGGGGAGGTTGTCGTTTCTGAAAGTACGGGGGCGCTGCGAAGGCGGGCTCGTATCCTGCGTCCGCGAGGGCCCCCTCCTCCCGGCCCCCTCCCCCCCTCGTTCCCTCGTGGAGAGCGGGAGAGCTCGTTTCCGTCGCGCAGATCTTCCCGACGTTCTCCCTCCCCCACGCAGTTTGTGGGGGAGGGCCGGGGGAGGGAGGCGCCTGCCCGCGAGCCGGACCGTCCACCGTGCCCGGTCCCGTCGTCCGCCACCCCTCCCCCGAAGTTGGCCCGAAGTTGGGGGAGGGGTCGCCCGCCGTCGGGAGGAACGAGCGAAAAGCCGGGCGGGGGAGAGGGCCTCCGCGGACGCAGCGCGAACTCTGCCGCCGTTCTGCTACGGCGTTGGCGTGACGAAGGCGGGGCGGCCTTCGGTGCCCAGGCGGTGCACGGGGGAGACGGCGACCAGGTCCACGGGCGGGCCTTCCACTCCGGCCGGGAGCCCGTGGACCCGCGCGCTGCCGGCGATCACGTCGATCGTCCATGCGCCGCCGCGGCGCGCGCGTACGATCCACCACATGGGTGGCTCGCCCGTCGCGGGCTCCACCTGCAGCACCAGGTCGTTCAGCCCCGGACCCGGCGCCAGCGTCACGCGCGGCGGGGGAAGGACGCGGCCGCCCAGCCAGGGAGAGGCGGGGACCAGCGCGGGCTCGCGGTAGGGGCCGCCCAGCAGGCGCTCGTTCAGCGAATCGGGGTTGGCCATGAACGCGCGCATGCTGAAGTGCACGTTTCCCGTGGCGCCGGGAATGCCGCGCGTCACCCAGACCTGGTCGGTGACCTCCTCCGCGCGCCACGCCGCCGGTCCGCGATCCAGCGTGCGGCTGGTGAAGTTGCCGGGCCACAGGTGCCGCCCCTTCACGTTCTGCTCCGTCCACCAGCGCAGCAGCGGGGGATAGCTCAGGTCCGGGCGCGAGATGGGCCAGTACAGCTGCGGGGTGAAGTAGTCCATCCACCCCTCGCGCAGCCACCGCCGCGCGTCCGCGTACAGCTGCTCGTGCTGGTCGAAGCGCGTGCCGATCCCCGGCGGGTAGCCGGGCCGCCACACGCCGAACGGGCTGATGCCGAACTTGACCCACGGCTTCTCCCGCTTGATCCCCCGGTAGATCTCGCGGATGAAGCCGTTCACGTTCTCCCGCCGCCAGTCCGGCCGCGACATCCGCCCGCCGCCCGCGACGTACCGCTGCCAGCTGGGCTCGTCGGGAAAGTCGATGGGCCGGCCGGCGCTGTCGTTCTCCGGGTAGGGATAGAAGTAGTCGTCGATGTGCACGCCGTCCACGTCGTAGCGCCGCACCACGTCCAGGATCACGCGCAGTGAGTGGGCGCGCACCTCCGGCTCGCCGGGGTCCATCCACTGGTACGCGCCGTACTGCCGCACCAGCCGCGGATGCGTCCGCGAGACGTGCGTCGCGGCGGCGGCCGAGCGGGCGGAGGGGTGCCGCGCGCGGTACGGGTTGAACCAGGCGTGCAACTCCATCCCCCGCCGGTGCGACTCCTCCACCGCGAAGCGCAGGGGATCCCAGCCGGGCTCCGGCGCCTGGCCGGAGACGCCGCTCAGGTACTCCGACCATGGCTCGTGCGGCGACTCGTAGAGCGCGTCGGCGGCGGGACGCACCTGCAGGATGACGGCGTTCATCCGCAGCGCGGCGGCGCGGTCCAGGATGGCCAGCAGCTCCGCGCGCTGCGAGTCCGCCGGCAGCCCCGGCCGCGACGGCCAGTCGATGTTCGCCACCGTGGCCACCCACACCCCGCGGAACTCCCGCCGCACCGGCGGCAGCCGCTCCCCGCCGGGGACGGAGAAGGTGGCGGGCGGATTCGCCGCGCACCCGGCGAGGGCGAGCATCGCGCCCAAGAGCAGGGCTCCGAAGCCAGAGGGGAAAGGTCGAGCAATTGGAATCGCGGCAACACCTTCACTCTGTCCGCCTTCGCGGACACCAGCGGCGGCCGACGGCCACGAATCCGTCCTGAGCTTCTTCATCATCCTCCCCCAGGATCGCTCACGCTGCCCGCGCATTCACTCGGCGGGCCCACGATTGCAAGCTACCCGGCGCAGGTGTGGCGCGGCAACGTGCGAGCGGCCGCGGTGGTTCGAACCGCGTGCTCAAGGTTGCTTCCGAGGGATGGAATTCGATGTTTGGTGGGCTCTCGCCCTGGTCGCTGGGTCATAGATCATGGCTGATTCCGGACTTATCGCGGCTTGAGAAATGCGAGCTGGGCGAACCGAGGTACCAGTGCATGGAGATCTGTGGCTCAGGTCCATGCACCGCTTCAGCGTGCACCTCGCGCTGAGGCGGCACCTTCCCCCTTCTCCGCGGAGGTAGGCATGACTCCAGGGACGGCAGGAAGAGGACGGCTATTTGTTCCACTCGCGCTACTGGCCCTGACCGCCGCCTGCGATCCCGGATCGCGTGTCAGCGGCGGAGCGCCTGTAGAGCTGAGCATCACCGAGGCCGTCGCAGGCTCCGCCGAGGCAAATCTCAGTCCGGACGGGCTGTTCCAGCTGGCGCCGCCGCTCAACGCCGCCCACCCGCAGCTGACCCCGGAACGGGCGGTGGAACTCGCGAATGCAGACCTGCGGGTGTTCGGGCCCAACTTGCTGCCATATCTGGAGCGGACCCACGGCGCGCCCATCGCCCTGGACCATCTCACCCCTTCACCCCGCGTCTACTACGCGGTGTCGCCCTGGCAGCCTCTCCCGGCCACGGCCGACCTCGCGGTTCGGCAGGCACGCGGGCCGTTCTTCCTGGTGACCTATGTGGGGCCGGACGGAAAGCCGGTGCTCAGCAGCGCCGTGCCCGCGTACGCGACAAGCGTAAGGTTCAGGCGGGATGGTACCTACGATCCGCAGAGCATTCTCAGCGGATTCTACGTGGTGGGGATCTCGCGGGAGTGGAACGCCTCGCTGCCGATCTCGCCTGAGGATGCTGTCGTCGCGGCAGCCTCGGCTACCGGTCTACGCGTTCGTGAGGTGCCTGAGCTGGTTCTTCCAGGCGTGGGATACAAACCTCAATGGAGCCGGTGGAGAGTTAGGCTGGAAAGACCCGCCAGTCTACGTCGCGCTACGGGCTCACAGGACGAGGTCCGGACCGACGAACTCTTCGTGGGTCCGCGCGGAGATCTGTACGTAGCCGCGGCCCGCCAGCCGCAGGCTGCCGTCGCGCCCGTGCGCCAGGGAGAGACCATCCGCCTGATCCGGCGGACCGCCGCTCCGGTCGAGTTCGAAAAAGTCATCCCTGCATCCAAGTGAGGGAGCCATGAAGATCTCGAGAATCGTAAGCTGGAGCGTCCTGCTTCTGCTCACCGGGGCCTGCATCGATTCGGACGGCATGGGCTCTCACCTCTGCGATCCGGTCTACTGGGACCCGTCCGACTGGTCCAGGTACAACCTGGAGCTTGTCCACCGCGAGCCCCGGTTCTGCCCCGTTGGGATCTCAGGGCCCGGCGAGCAGGTGTACCTAGCGGCGAGTATCCTGGATTATCAAAACCCTGACTTCGTCACGAGCACGGTCAGGGTCGTTGCGGCCGGGTGGAGCAACCTGGAAGTTGGGGGAGATCTGCAGTATTTCGATTACGACCCCTACGGAACGTGGGTGGTGCAGCATCGGCTGTATTATTACGCCGCGACACAGCAGGACGTCAGCGGAGATCCTCACGGCGACGAGATCCGGTACGCGCTGGGTCCGGTAGCCGGCCCCGATCAGCCGACCGCCGAAGTCCTCGTGCAATACTACTGGACGCAATGATCTGATGAGATGAGGTGACGCGGTCCATGACTGCTCGACCGACGCCGGGCCCGGCGGATACCCTCTCCGCCGGGCCCTCCGTTCGCCGAGCTACCGTGGGGTCACGGGTAGTTCGGGTTCGCGACGGTCTCCGCCAGGTTCACCGGGAAGCAGTAGTTGTCAGCGTAGTTGATGGTGGGGCTTCCCAGGTAGGAACCCTGCTGGAACTCGTTGAAGTCCTCGATGTCGCCGTACTGGGTGCGGTAGCGGCGCAGGTCGCCCAGGCGGTGGGCGTCCAGGTAGAAGTCCCGCCGCCGCTGGTCGCGCAGGTTGGCGTAGTAGTTGGCCGCGGTCGTCGGCACGGTGCCGGTGGGCCCGATGAGGCGGCGCGACTCGATGAAGTCGATGTTCTCGGTCGTCGGGCCTTCCGCCTCCGCCCGGATGTAGCGCGCCTCCAGCCCCGACGCCACGCGGATCCACGCCCCGCGGCCGAACTCCGCCCCCGGCTGCGCCGCGCTGTAGCTGGTGTACGCCGTGGGCGAGTTGGGCACGTAGACGCGCACGTTCCCGACCGCCGTCTCCTGGGTGGTGGGGATGGGAATGCGCGGCTCGATCCCGCGCAGGTTCTCGAACGGCGTGTTGCTCACCGATGCCTGGATCGAGAGGGTGAGCCGCGACCAGACGAAGTTGTTCAGCTCGTCGGCCGCGTCGGAGTAGTACGCGTAGAACAGGAACGCCGACGGCACCAGCGAGGCGTGCTGGATGGCCGCCTGGCGGTACGCCTGGCTCCCCGTCATCCCGTACAGGTTCAGGTTGGCCCGCGCGGCGCCCACCCGGGCGAGCGAGATCAGCGAGTCCGCGCCGTTCACCGTGCGCGTCTGCACCGGCACGGCGGCCGCGCCGGCGGCGCGGGCGGCGGTGGCCACCTGGATCGCCTCGGCGAAGCGCGGCAGGGCAAAGGTGTCCAGCAGCTCCCGCGGCGTGTACGGCCGGCTCAGGTTCACCGGCGCCTCGCACAGGTTCTCCGCCATCAGCACGTACGTCATCCCCCCGTACGCCAGGATGCGCGCCAGCCGCAGGTCGAAGCTGGCGGAGTCGCCGCGCAGCGTGCGGTAGCGCGTGGCGGAGCTGTCCGCCATGGCCCGCGCCCGCTGCAGCTGCGTGTAGACCAGCGCCGCGGTGCCGTTGTTGCTTTCCACCGCCCGCTGGTCGATCAGCGGCTCCTCGGCGAAGCTGGCGTGGTTGCGCAGCTCGTCCGTGAACACGCCGCCGAACAGGACCACGTCGTCGAACGCCCGCTGGAAGTCGGACACGACGCCGTTCATCATCAGGTTCAGGTAGTACGGGTCGTCCAGCTCTCCGGGCTCCACCACCTGCGGGTTCTCCACCTCCAGCAGGCTGTCGCACGCGCCCAGCATCGCGGCCGCGGCCAGGGCGGCGGCGGCCAGCGTCCGCCGCGCGGCGGAACGAATCAGGTTCTTCATCGGTGCGCGCTCCCGATCAGAAGTTGAAGTTGATCGACGCGGAGAGGCGCCGGTTCTGCGGCGCCGCGTACGCGTCCACGCGCACGAACGACCGGTTGCCGTACGTGTTCACCTCGGGGTCGATCCCGCTGTACTTCGTCCACAGCGTGGCCACGTTGTGCCCCGCCAGGGTGAGCGTGGCCCCGCTGGCCCCGGTCCTGGCCACCAGCCGCTCGGGGATGGAGAAGCTCAGGGAGACGTCGCGCAGCTTCAGGAAGTCCGCGTCCTCCACGTACGGCTCCACGTAGCTCACGATCACGCCGTTCAGGATGCCGCGCCCCATGAAGCGCGACGCGTCGCGCGCGAAGGCGCTGTCGGCCGCGCTGGCGGGCGCCACCACGCGCGGATCGTTGGCGACCTCGCAGTTGCCGCGCAGGCGGCAGCGGTCGTACTCCTTGTAGTTGAACACGCTGTGCCCGCCCTTGTAGTCCAGCTGGGCAAAGAGGCTCACCCGCCCCAGCGTGAGCGTGTTCCCCCAGCCGATCTCGCGCGTGGGCGTGGGCGTGCCCAGGTACGACGCCGTGTCCAGCACCGGGAAGGTGATCCCCGTGCGCACCTCGAAGGAGTCGGCGATGGCCACGGGGGAGTAGAACGCGGCCAGCGGCCGGCCCACGCGCATCACCTGCAGCCCGGTGAAGTACGCCTGGAAGGCGGCGGCCGTGCTCTGCAGGCCGTCGTCGTTCAGCTTCACCAGCCGGTTGCGGTTGGTGGCCAGGTTCAGCCGGCTCTCCCACACCATCGACTCGCGCTGCACGGGATACGCGGTCACCAGCAGCTCGATGCCGCGGTTGCTGATCTCGCCCAGGTTGGTCAGCTGGGTGCTGATGAAGCCGGACGACGGCGCCACGGAGATGCTCTGCAGCAGGTTGTCCGTCCGCTTGTGGTACCAGGTGAAGTCCAGCCCCAGGCGGTCCCCCAGGAACGCCGCCTCGAAGCCCAGCTCCACCTCCTCGCCCCGCTCCGGCTCCAGGTCGGGGTTGCCGTAGGCGACGGTGCGCAGCCCGCTGACGGTGGCCCCCGGCCCCGCCACCTTCACCACCGTGTACGTCTGGTTGGCGCTGTACGGGTCCGGCGCGCGCCCGGCCTGCCCGTACGCCGCCCGGATCTTGAGCTGGTTGGCGTGCACGGGGTCCAGGAAGCGCGCCAGCGCCGGCTCTTCGGAAAGGACCCAGGAGAAGCCCAGCTTGGGGTAGATGATGGCGTCGAAGTCGCGCCCGAAGCTGGAGTTGTCGTCCGCGCGCAGGGCGCCGGTGATGAAGAGCCGGTTGTTGAACGCCAGCTGCTCCTGCACGTACACGCCGATGGAGTTGTTCTCGAAGAACGTGTTGCTCCCCGTCGTGGTGGCGGCGTTCTGGATGGTGGTGATGTCCGGCGCGCCCAGCCCCGTCCCCGTGCCGGAGAGCGTCTCCGTCCGGCGGGCGATGAACTGCATGCCCACCGACGTCGTGGTCTCCAGCCAGTCGTTCACCGGCAACTCCACGTTCCCCGCGTAGTCCAGGGTGAGGAAGCGGCTGCGCGGCACCCGCAGGGCGCTCAGCCCCTCGGGGGTGCCGGCGAAGTCGGCGTCGGTGCTCCCCGCCGCCGAGACGATGGTGGCCTGGCTGCCGGTAAGGTCCAGCCCCACCGTCAGCCGGTTGCGGAACCAGTCCCAGGGCCGGTAGTTGACCGTACTGGACAGGGTGGTGCGGTCGGAGCGCGTCTGGTTGTTGTAGCCGTTGGCCCGCCGCCCGTCGACGGCGAAGGCGTAGCCGGGAAAGACGCCGGCGGCCGCGGGAATGCGCCCCACCAGCCCGCGCACCGACCCCAGCAGCAGCCCCTGCGCGCTCTCGTCGCCGATGGGGAGCCGCAGGTGGTTGCGCACGTAGTTGGTGTTCACCTGAAAGTCCAGCCGCGAGGTGGCGTTCACGGTGAAGTTGCCGCGGAACGAGCGGCGGTTGTTGAAGGAGTTGAAGAAGACCCCCTCCTCGTCGTCCGCGTCGCCGGCGACGAAGAACGAGAAGCGGTCGCTGCCGCCGCGCACGGACAGGTTCATCCGCCGCACGTCGCCCGCGCGCAGGCCGAACGGGTCGCGCAGGATGGGGCTGGTCTCGCGCAGCACGGTGTTCAGCGGCACTCCCTGGCAGCCGGGAAAAACGGGCTGGCCGGTGGTGGCGTCCCGCTGGTCGATGCGGGCCTGCGTGCAGGTGGTGAAGTTGTCGGGGATGTCGGCCGTCATGTCGTTCCGGCCGTACTCCACCCGGGCGCTCCAGCGCGTCTGCTGGGCCCCGCGCGTCCCCTTCTTGGTGATGATCTGGATCACCCCCGCGGCCGCCTCGGCGCCGTACAGCGTGCTGGCGGCGGGGCCCTTGATGACCTCGATGGACTCGATGTCCTCGGGGTTGATGAAGGAGAGCGCCGACGTCACCTGCGTGCTGAACGAGGTGATCCCCGCCCCCGACGCGCCGAAGTTGCCCAGGTCCGCGTCGTTGTAGCGGATGCCGTCCACGTAGATGATGGGCCGCACGGCGGAGAGCGAGCCCGCGCCGCGGATGCGGATGTCGGGCGCGGCGCCGGGCGTTCCCGCGTTGGAGAGGATCTGCACCCCCGGCGTGCGCGACTGCAGCACCTCCGCCACATCGCTCACCGTGGTCTTCGCGGTGATCTCCTCCACGTCCAGCGTGGTGATGGCGTTGGGAAGCTGGCGGCGGCTGGTGGCGCCGGGGGTGCCGGTGACCACGATGGCCTCCAGCCCCACGGCCGCCGCCGCCAGGGCGAAGTCCGCCCGTGCCGTCTGCCCGGCGGCCACGGCCACGCTGGCCTCCGCCGGCTGGTGCCCGAGCATGGCCGCGCGCACCCGCACGCGCCCCTCCGGCACGCCCGCGAGCGCGTACTCGCCGCCGGCGCTGGTGACGGTGCGCGCGGTGCCGCCCACGACGCTCACCGACGCGCCGGCGAGCGGCTGACGGTTGGCGGCGTCCACGACGGTGCCGCGGACGGTGCCGGTGCCCTGCGCGTGCAGGGGCGGCGCCGCGGCCAGCAGCAGCGCCACGGCCGCGGCGAGCCGCAGGCCGCCCTTCCGCTGGGTGGGAGAGCCCATCATGTCCTCCTGAATCGGTGAATCTCGACGTACTGCGACGGAAAGACTGCTGACCGGCGGGATGATGAGGGCCCTCCTCGGTGCGGGGTGGGCGAGGGCCGCGGGCGTGGAGCCGCGGACGCGAAGACGTGGAGTGCGCTCCGTCACGGAACCCGTCACAATCGGGGGGATTCGCACGCAGGATAAAGGCGCCGTGCGCCGCGGACAAGATGGATGTTGAGGGTGGGCGTAAATTTACGGCCTTTTGGATACAATAATGCATACCACGCGACCGGGCGGCCGAAGCGCCTGAGCGAATGAATTCGCCGCTGGAAATTCGCAAAGTCCGCCTGCGCGGACTGCACCGCTGCCCACGAGCGGGATGGCGAGGTTCGGGCGGAGCCAGTTGCCGAGGTGATCCGCAATGCGCGTGAGCCGCCGCTACAAAGCGGAAAGCCCCGCCAACTGCGCGGGGCTTCGGCTGCCTTGAGGCGGCCACGGTGCAACGGAGAGGTGATCGGCAGGAGCCGTCCGGCAGGCGGACATCGCGAATCTCCAGCGGCGATTTATGCCCCTTGCGAATCTAAACCGGGAATCGCCGCGCCCGCGCCTGAGCGACTGAAGTCGCCGCTGGAAATTCGCCAAGTCCGCCTTCGCGGACTGCACCGCAGCCAGAGTCTCTCGCTGGGACGGTTCCAGCGGAGAACGAGGCTGAGATTACCGGATTCGATTCGCAACAGGCATCAATCGCTTGTCGCGGGTCGGGGCTTCACCTGCTCGGGGCGGCCTTTGTGCACACCACGCGGCGTGCGGCAGGAGCGTGTCCGCGAAGGCGGACAGCGTGTGGTTGCTGCGGCGGTTTCAATTCAATCGCTTGTCGCGGGTCGGCTCGACCTGCTCGATGGCACATCACCCCATCACCCCATCACCCCATCACCCCATCACTCAGGCATGGGCGCTCGCGCCGGGCGCTGCAGGCCGGCGCCGCGGGGATGGTGCGGCGGGATGGAGACTGGGAGGCGGCCGCTCATGCCGATCTCGCCGGCCAGGGCGCGGGCGGCGGCGCGCTGGCTCACCTCCGCGCCGCCCCACGCCAGCAGGTACGCCGGCGCGGAGGGATAGAAGCCGATCACGTACGGGCTGCCGAACGACACCGCCACCACCGGCCTGCCGCCGGCGGCCAGCGACTCCACCAGCGCCGGGAACTGGCCGCGCGCCCCTACCGTCCCCGCGTACTCGCGCGGCTGCACGTACGCCGACGCCAGCACCACGTCCGCCGAGTCCGCCTGCGCGGCCACGCGCGCGTACGCCTCCGCCGACGTGCGGTCCTCCACGCGGGCGGAGGCCACGCGGAATCCCAGCCGCGCCAGCTCACGGTCGAAGGCGCGGCCGGCGGGGAGGTCGTACGGGTCCGCGTAGGTGATGGAGAGCACCCGCGCCCCCGGCGCCAGCGGCACCAGCCCACGTGCGTCGCGGGCCAGGGTGAGCGACCGCTCCGCCACCGCCTGTGCCACCTGCAGGTGCCTGCCGATCCCCACCCGCCACTCGACGGAATCCAGCGAGACCGTGCGGCGGCGGTGCAGCCCGGCGCGCGCCTTGGCGCCCAGCACGCGCCGCACCGCCTGGTCCAGCCGCGCCTGCTGAATGCGGCCGGAGCGCACGCCTTCCACCACCGCGTCCACCGCCTCGCGCGCGTCCAGCGGCTGCAGCAGCACGTCCACGCCGGCCTCGAGCGCCATCAGCAGCGGCTCCGTGCGCCCGTAGCGGCGGGTGACCGCGCCCATGTCCATCGCGTCGCTGAACACGATCCCGCGGAACCCCATCTCGTCGCGCAGCACCCGGGAGACGAAGTGGCGCGAGACCGAGGCGGGCGGCGCATCGGGCCCCTCCACCCCCTGCACGGAGATGTGCGCGGCCATCATCGCGTCCACCCCCGCCTGCACCGCGGCGCGGAAGGGCACCAGCTCCACCGAGTCCAGCCGCGCCCGGTCCGCGCGGATGGCCGCGAAGCCGATGTGGGTGTCCGCCTCGGTGTCGCCGTGCCCGGGAAAGTGCTTGCCGGCGCCCATCAGCCCCGTCTCGTGCAGCCCGCGGATGAAGGCGGACGACAGCCGCGCCACCTCCCGCGGGTCTTCGCCGAAGGAGCGGGTGTTGATGATGGGGTTCAGCGGGTTGGAGTTGACGTCCAGCACCGGCGCGAAGGTCATGTGCACCCCCACCGCCCGCGCCTCGGTGCCGATCACCCGCCCCACCTCGCGCGCCAGCGTGTCCGAGCCGGCGGCCCCCAGCGCCATCACCGGCGGAAAGACGGTGCCGCCGCCCAGCGGCAGCAGGTGCGGCAGCGTCCAGCCGCCGCCCAGGCGCATCCCCGGCCCGCTCTCCATGTCCGTGGTGACCAGGAGCGGCACCTTCGCGCGGCGCTGGATGGCGTTCAGCTTGGCCGCGTAGCTGTGCGGCATGCCGATGGAGATCACGATCCCGCCGATCCCCTCCTGCTCCACCAGCTCCAGCAGCCGCGCCATCTGCGGCGACTCCTGCGCCACGTACTCGCCGCCCGTCCAGGGAAAGACGATCTGCCCCGCCTTCTCCCGCAGCGAGAGCGACGCCAGCGTCCGCTCCACCCACGCCCGGCCTTCCGCGTCCAGCTCCCCGCCGTAGTCCGCACCCGGCTGCGCGGCGGGGGGAGGCGGTGGACTCGCTCCCGGCGCGGGATCGGCCGTAGTGGGGGCGCACGCCGCCATGAAGGCGAGCATGAGCGCGAGCGGATGCGGGAATCGGCGGATGGATGGCATGGATCCCAATATGCGGCGGCGGGAGCGAGCGGCAACCTTCCGGCGTGTTTCCGGCTCCGCGCCTGAGCGGGTAAACCCGCCGCAACAACTGCGGAAAGCCCCGCAAACCCCGCGGGGCTTCAACTGCGCGTGGCCGGCCATGATGCACCCCCCGGGCGTCTGGCAGGAGCCCGTCCGCGCAGGCGGACATCGCGAAATTCCAGCGGCGATTTCAATCGCTCGGCTGGGGGGCTTCAACTGCGCGACGCCCGGCCATGATGCACCTCCCGGGCGTGTGGCAGGAGCCGTCCGCGCAGGCGGACATCACGCCGTCTTTGCCGCGGCTTCAATTCAACCGCCGGGGCTGGGTGGCGGCTATCGCGCGACGTGCATCCTCCGTATGCTGTCCGCGCACCCTCAATCGGATCGCGTCGCATGCTCCACCGCCTCCGCATCGCCATCGCCCTGATCGCCATCCTCCTCCCGCTCCACGCCTCAGCCGCCGTGGCGCAGGGGGAGCGGGCGTGGATCCGCGTGAACCAGCTCGGCTACCTGCCGGACCGGCCCAAGGTGGCGGTGGTGTGCGGGCTGGACCCGCGGCCGGCGGGGCGCTTCCAGGTGGCGGACGCGGGCGGGCGGGCGGTGCTGCGCGGGCGTGCGCGACCGGCGGGGGCGTTCGGGCCGTGCGTATCCGCCCAGCGGCTGGACTTTTCGCGCCTCCGCACGCCCGGGGACTACACCCTCGCGATGGACGGCGTGCGCGCGCGGGTGCGCATCGGCGCGGACGTGTACGCGGGCGCGGCGGACTCGCTGCTGGCGTACATGCGGCAGCAGCGCAGCGGCTTCAACCCGCTCTTCCGCGACTCCGTGCACGAGCGCACGGACGGCATCCTGGTCGACCATCCGCGCGCCGGCGAGTTCATCGACGTCACCGGCGGATGGGCGGACGCCGCGGACTACCTGCAGTACGTCACCACCAGCGCCACCGCCACCTGGATGATGCTGATGGCGTTCCGCGACCATCCGGCCGCCTTCGCGGACCGGCACGACGCGGACGGGCTCCCCGGTGCCAACGGCACCCCCGACGTGCTGGACGAGGCGCGGCACGGGCTGCGCTGGCTGCTGAAGATGTATCCGCAGGACGACCTGCTCCTCAACCAGCTGGGCGACGACCGCGACCATTCCTTCCCCGACCTGCCGACGACGGACTCCTCCGACTACGGCTGGGGCAAGGGCGGATATCGCCCCGTCTACCCGTGCACCGGCCGGCCGCAGGGGCTCTTCCGCCATCGAAACCGCTCGGACGGGATGGCGTCCACGGCGGGGAAGATGGCCTCCGCGTTCGCCCTGGGCGCGCGGCTGTTCGCGGAGCGGGACCCGCAGTTCGCGGCCGTGCTGGAGCGCAGGGCGCAGGCGGCGTACGCGCTGGGAAAGGCGAACCCGGGCGTCTGCCAGACCGCGCCCGCCCGCGCGCCGTACTTCTACGAGGAGGAGAACTGGGCGGACGACATGGAGCTGGCCGCCGCAGCCCTGGGCGCGCTCACCGGCCGCGGGGAGTACCTGGACGATGCCCTGCGCTTCGCGCGGATGGAGCCGGTGACGCCGTGGATGGGCGCGGACACGGCGCTGCACTACCAGTGGTACCCGTGGCACAACAACGGGCATCACGAGGCGTGGCGGCTGGCGGATGCACGCGGCCGGCTCGAGCTGGCGGACTTCTACCGCGCCGGGCTGGAGCGGGTGGCGCGGCGGGCGGACAACGGCTTCCGCGTCGGCATCCCCTTCATCTGGTGCAGCAACGACCTGATGACCTCCTTCGCCACCCAGGCGCTCCTCTACCGGCGGATGACCGGCGACCGGCGCTTCGAGGAGATGGAGATGGCGGCGCTGGACTGGCTGTTCGGCACCAACCCGTGGGGCGTGTCGATGGTGATCGGCCTGCCGGCGGACGGGCGGACCCCGCTGCACCCGCACTCCATCGTCGCGAACCAGGTGGGCGTCTGGACGCAGAAGGGCGGGCTGGTGGACGGCCCCGTCTACCGGTCGATCTTCCAGAACCTGATGTACATCCGCCTGCACGAGCCGGATGAGTTCGCGTCCCTGAACACCGGCTTTATCGTCTACCACGACGACTTCGGCGACTACTCCACGAACGAGCCGATCATGGATGGCACGGCGAGCCTGGCGTATTTGCTGGCCGCGGTGGCTGGGGAGGGCGGGGAAGAGGGAACAGGGAACAGAAAATAGGGAATAGCCTGCAAGGGCGAGGTTACAGGGGACAGGGGACAGGTTACAGCCTCCGTCCAGCCTGAGACTGTCATTCCAAGGAATCTACTTGCCGAACCTGGTGGCTGTTCGAAGCGCTGCGAACTCGCCCCCACCACCCCTCCCCCGAAGTTGGGGGAGGGGTCGCCGGCCGTAGCGAGGAACGAGCGGAGGCCCGGCGGGGGAGAGGGCCCCCCGCCACAGCGGGCCGTGGGGAAAACCATCCCCTGCTGGTGGTCCGCTGAATCGGCGAGAGCCCCGCCGCCGTCCGGACTGGGCTCGATCCCTGCCCCACGCCCGCCTCTCGCCCCCCGCGCTCGCGCCCTCCCGCCGCCCATATTACTTTCCCCCGGACGACAGGCACGGACCCGCACCCGGAAAACCGCACGATGGCCGAGGCCAGCACCCTTCTGCGCACGCCCCTGCACGCCGAGCACGCCGCCCTGGGCGCGAAGCTGGTGCCCTTTGCCGGCTACGAGATGCCGGTGCAGTACCCCAGCGGCATCACCGCCGAGCACCACGCCGTGCGCCGCGCCGCCGGCCTGTTCGACGTGTCGCACATGGGCGAGTTCGAGGTGCGCGGCGACCGCTCCACCGACTTCGTGCAGTACGTCACCACCAATGACGTCTCCAGGGTGGAGGTGGGGCAGGCGCAGTACGGCACCCTCCTCAACCACGACGGCAAGCTGCTGGACGACCTGATCGTCTACCGCTATCCGGATCGCTGGATGCTGGTGGTCAACGGCGCCAACAAGGACAAGGACTGGCGCTGGGTCACCCGGTTCGCGGACCGGTTCGGCGTGGAGCTGGCGGACCGCACGGACGACATCGCCCTGCTGGCGCTGCAGGGGCCGAAGGCGCAGGAGATCCTGGCCCGGCTCACGGACGCGGACCTGGACGCCATCCGCTACTATCGCTTCGCCGACGGCACCGTGGACGGCATCCCCACCACCATCAGCCGCACCGGCTACACCGGCGAGGACGGCTTCGAGCTGTACGTCCCCGCCCCGGAGGCTCCGCGGCTCTGGCGGCGGCTGCTGGAGGTGGGGAAGGACGACGGGCTCCTCCCCGCCGGCCTGGGGTGCCGCGACTCGCTGCGGCTGGAGATGGGCTACGCCCTCTACGGCAACGACCTGGACGAGGAGACCACGCCCCTGGAGGCCGGGCTCGGCTGGGTGGTGAAACTGGACAAGGGCGATTTCGTAGGGCGCGACGCGCTGGTGCGGCAGAAGGAGCAGGGGATCGAGCGCAAGCTGGTCGGCTTCCGGCTGAAGGAGCGCGGCTTTCCGCGCCACGGCTACCCCGTGAGCGTCGATGGTCAAGAGGCCGGCGTGGTGACCAGCGGCGTGCTGAGCCCCACCCTGGGCGAGGGGATCGGGATGGCGTACGTCCCGGCCGCCGCCAGCAAGCCGGGGACGGAGATCGGCATCGTCATCCGCGGCACCGCCATCCCCGCGGAGGTCGTGCGCCCGCCGTTCCACAAGCACGGGACGGTCAGGAAGGACTGAAGCGGCGAGGTTTACAGGTTACAATCCCCGGAACTCCTGCCCATCCAGGGCCTGCCGGAGCGCGATCGAATTCTCCCCTTGCGGGAGAGGGGGCCCGGGCGTGAGGGCTCTTGCGGACGCAGACATGCTGTCCGGCGCGCCTGGATCCGTCCCCAACCCAACCTCCCCCAGGGGTTTTTTGGGGGAGGTGGGCGAGTAATGCGAGCCCGGAGGGGGCGCGGCGCGGGGCAGAAGGCCTGCCGGAGCGCGATCGAATTCTCCTCTCCCCCACGCAGCTCGTGGGGGAGAGGCCGGGAGAGGGGGGCGGTCGCGGCTCGCGCAGACGCCTTACGGAGCACTTCCGATCTCGAAGACAGTTCCGCAGCGGCACCTGAAGCGCCTCCTCGGCCACACCAGCACACCAGAGGGACGAGACGTTGGCGGAAGCGGTACTCATCACCACGGACGACCTGGAGCCCGCCGTACGGCTGCGGGCCGCGTTCGAGGCGCACGGGCTGCGGGTGGAGCTGCTCGCCCCCGGCGAGGGGCTGGCCGACGCCCTGGCCGAGCCCCTGCTGGTGGTGATCACCGGCGGCCTGCGCGAGCGCCGCGCCCGCGGCCTGATCGCCGCCGCGCGCGAGCGGGGGCGCCTGCCCGTCATCGGCCTTACCGAGCCCACCGAGCCCACCGGCCGCGAGCTGTGCCGCGAGCTGGGGATCAGCGAGTGCTTCCCCAAGCCCATCGACGCCGACGAGGTCGCCCTCGTGGGCCGGCGCCTCGTCCAGCGCGAGGAGCTGCGCGAGATCACCGGCATCGTGGGCGAGACCGAGGCGATGGAGGAG
>DATAAG010000073.1:0-5394 GCA_036260235.1 Longimicrobium sp. | reverse complement strand
CAGAGGGCGGGATGCCGGACTCTGCTTAACCGAATCCGGATAAACTGTCATTCTGAGTCCTTAACGGCTGCGCCGATCCTGTAGGACGAAAGACGTCTCGCACGAATCTCTCGTCCCCATCAACCTCCCCCAAAAACCCCTGGGGGAGGTTGATGGGGACGAGAGATTCGTGCGAGACGTCTTTCGTCCTACAGGATCGGCGCAGCCGTTAAGGACTCAGAATGACAGTTTATCCGGATTCGGTTAAGCAGAGTCCGGCATCCCGCCCTCTGCTAACTCTGTTGACTCTGCGTGAGGCCTTGTCTTTTTCCGGGATGCACGAAGGCCGTCCCCGCGGTGGAGACGGCCTTCCGTGTGAGAGCGGAACTCCGGGGCCGGATTACATCTCCGGGCCGGGGGCGATGGGCGTGAGCGCGGACTGCGTCATGGTGTCCTCCTCCGCCACGCCGTTCAGGATGCTGAGCCCCAGGTCCGCGGGCCCGGCGTTGATGTCCGTGCGGGCGTTGCGGGGGCGCGACCCGGGGACGGCGGAGCCGGTGGGCACGCGCGGCCGCGTGGATGCGGGGCACTGCAGCCCTTCGCACGGCGGCTGCTTGGCCAGCGCGATGCGGGCGGCGCTCTGCCGCTGGCGGTACTCGCTGAGGGCGAGCACGGCGGCGTTGCGCACCCGCGGGTCGACGTCCGTCGCCGAGTGCAACAGCGGGTTGACGACCGCGCGGCCGTTCATCTGCCCCAGCGCCTGCACGGCGCTGCGGCGCACGTCGGGGTCCACGTCATGGGTGGCGCGGATGAGCGTCGCCAGCATCGACTCCTCGATCACGCCGAAGTCGGGATAGCTCTCCTCCGCCGGCGCCGTCCGCGTCTCCCTGGCGGCGTGGTGCTCGTGCGCTGCCGCGGCGGGCTGCACGCCGCGCGCATCCTGCGGCGCCGGCGCGGGTGCCTCGCGGGCCTCCGGCTCCGCGTCCGCCGTCCGCCTCTCCGGCGCGGCGGCGAACGCCGTCTGCACCGGCGCGGGCGCGGGCGCCTCCGCGCGGCCCGGCGCGGCGGCGGCGACGGGGAAGAGCGCCGCGGCGGCGATCCCCCCGGCCACCAGCGCGGCGCGGCCGGGAACGGCGGCGCGGTCGCGGGCGGCGTCCAGCACCGCCAGCACCCGCCCCTCCAGCTGGGACCGGCGCGCCATGGCCATCGCCGCGGCGGCGGTGAGCGGGCGGGCGCGGAACGATCGGGCCACCTCCAGCAGGTGCCCCGCGTACTCCGAGGCGCGCGTCCCCGCGCGCAGCACCCGGTCGTCGCACGCCTGCTCGCGCTCGATGCGCATCTGCCGGGCGGCCCACCACACGCCGGGGTGGAACCAGTACGCCGCGCAGCACAGGCTGGCCAGCGTCTGCCACAGGCAGTCGCGCCGGGCCACGTGCGCCAGCTCGTGCAGCAGCACCACGCGCTTGCGCTCCGGCGCCCATCCATCCGCGTCCGCCGGCACCAGCACCGCGGGGTGCAGGATCCCCCACGTCATGGGCATCACCGCGCCGTCTGCGCGCAGCAGGCGCACGCGCTCGCGCATCCCCAGCTCGCGCGCGGCGCCGTCCATCCGCTCCATCCACTCCCCGCCCCGCACCGGCCGCGACCGGCGCGCCACCACGCGCACCGTGGCCATCGACAGGAGGTAGCGGCCGAGCGTCGCCAGCGCGCCGGCAGCCCAGGCCAGGAGGACGATGGTGCTCCACGGCAGGCCGCCGCCGGCGGACGCGGCGTCCCCCGCCGCGCCGGCGGAGGGCGCCGCCGCGGGAAGGTGGACGAACGGCATCTCCCACCGGGGCATCAGCAGCGAGGCGGCGGGGAGCGCCAGCATGGCCGCCAGCGCCAGCCCCCACACCAGGTGCCGGCTGGCGGCAGAGCCGCGGCGCAGCGCCAGCGCAGCCAGCGCGGCGGCGGCCAGCAGTAGCGTGCCGCGGGCCACCAGCCACACGGCGGACGCCAGCCAGGGCGCGGCCGCGGACGAGGGAAGCGAGACGTCCATGCTTACCGTCCCTGTGCGCGGGCCTGCTCGATCAGGTCGCTGATGCGGTCCAGCTCCGAGTCCGAGAGCCGGTGGTTCTCGGGGTCCAGCAGCGCGGCCACGGCGGCCTCGGTGCTGCCGCCGAAGAAGGTGCGCACCATGTGGGTGAGCGCGTTGGTGCGGGCGGACTCGCGCGGCACCATGGGCAGGTACAGGTAGCGCGGGCCGTCCTGCTCGTGGCGCAGGTGGCCCTTCTCCTCCAGGATGCGCATCAGCGCGCGCACCGCGGAGTAGCTGGGCGGCTCCGGGATGCGCTCCAGGACGTCGTTCACGCTCGCCTTGCCCAGGCGGTACACCACGTCCATGATCTGCCGCTCGCGGCGGCTCAGGTCGGTTGCAGCGGGGTTCGTGAGCATCAGGGACGGGGGGAGGTGGGGATTGCTAAGGAACTAGCATCTGAAGGTTCGCCCCGCGGCACCCGCAAGTCAAGCGTCACGCATCACACCGCGCACCAGAAACGTGCACCGCCGCCCCGTCCTGGGGCGGCGGATCATCCCCAGCCCGGCGAAGGGCCAGCATTCAGGCCGCTTCTGCGTCCGCGGGAACGGCACGCGATACGCTTGGGAGGGCCGGCGTGGTTCCTTCCGCGCCGCGTCTCCGCTTGCGGCGCGCACCGCCGTACCCGCAGCACCGGGCAGCATGAAGCATCGCAGCACTCTTCTCGTCGCCGGGCTGGCCCTGCTGGCCGCCTGCGCCGACGACGCCTCCGGCCCCGCCGGGCCGCTGTTCACCGTCTCCGCCGGGCCGCAGGTCGTCATCAACGAGGTGATGGCCGATCCGTCGAAGGTCACGGACGAGAACGGCGAGTGGATCGAGATCCACAACTGGGGCGGGTCGTCCCTCAACCTGCAGGGGTGGAGGATCGCGTCCGCCAACGACGCGCCGCACACCATCTCCACCGCCCTCACCGTCCCCGCCGGCGGCTTCGTGGTGCTGGCGAGGAACGGGACCAAGAGCAAGAACGGCGGGGTGACGGTGAGCTACGTCTACGGCACCGCGCTCACCCTGGCCAACGCCAGCGACTGGATCACCCTCAAGGACGGCGCGGGCGCCACCATCGACTCCGTCGCGTGGACCTCCACCACGGCCGGCGCCGCGCGCGGGGTGAAGGATCCCTCCGCCGACAACGCCAGCGCCGGCGGCGCCAACTGGCAGACGGCCACCACCCTCTACAACACGGTCGACAGGGGCACCCCGGGAAAGCAGAACGACGGCTACGTGGCGCCCGTCGTCCAGCCCGCCACCGTCACCGTCACCCCCGCGAGCGCCACCGTCGCGGCGGGTGGCACGCAGGCGTTCACGGCGACGGCGCTGGACGCGTGGGGAAATCCCGTGACGACCACCTTCACCTGGAGCACCTCCAGCGCGGCGGTGGCCACGGTGAGCGCGTCCGGCGTGGCCACGGGCGTGGCCGCGGGGACGGCGCAGATCCGCGCCACGGCGGCCAACGGCGTCTTCGGGGAGGCGGCGCTGACCGTCACCGTCGCCGCGGAGGCGAAGCTCGTCATCAACGAGCTGATGCCCAACCCCGGCGCCGTCACCGACGACGTGGGCGAGTGGGTGGAGGTGCACAACTGGGGGAACGCGTCCGCGGACCTGCAGGGGTACGTGCTCGCCAGCAACAACGACGCGGGGCACGCCATCGCCGCGTCCGTCATCGTCCCCGCGGGTGGATACGCGGTCCTGGCGCGCAACGGCACCAGCAGCCAGAACGGCGGGGTGATGGCGCACTACGCGTACGGCACCGCGGTCACGCTGGCCAACAGCGCGGACTGGCTGGCGCTGCGCGCCCCCGGCGGCGCCACGGTGGACTCCGTCGCGTGGAGCACGGTGCCCACCGGCGCCGCCCGCGGCGTGGCCAACCCCTCCGCCGACAACACGGAGATGGGCGGCGCCAACTGGACCACGCAGAGCTCCACCTACGGCGCCGGCGACCGCGGCACCCCCGGCGGCCGGAACGACGGCTACGTCTCGCCGGTCCCGCCCGGCCCGCCGGCGACGGTGACCGTCGCCCCCTCTTCGGCGACGATCACCGTCGGATCGGCGTACACCTTCACCGCCACCGCGACCGACTCCGCCGGGCGGACAACCTCCACGACGTACACGTGGAGCAGCGCCAACCCCGCCGTGGCCACGGTGGACGCGTCCGGCCGCGCGACCGGCGTGGCGGTGGGGACGGCCGTCATCCGCGCCACCGCCGGCAACGGCGTGTACGGCGAGGCCTCGCTCACGGTGATCGCGGAGCCGCCGCCGGGAAGCGCGCAGGAGCTGGTGGTGCGGGTGCTGGACATCGGCCAGGGCGACGCCAACCTCATCACCAACGGCACCAGCAGGGTCATCATCGACGGCGGGCCGGACTCGGTGCGCTTCGGGGTGCTGCTGGACTCGCTGGGGCTCAACAACACCACGATCGACGTGGTCATCCTGAGCCACGAGCACTACGACCACCACTCCGGCCTGCGCGAGCTGTTCCGCAGCAGCCGCAACATCACCGTGCGCTACTTCTTCGAGAACGGGAACGCGTACACCAACGCCGCGCTGTCGCAGCTGCGCGACTCGGTGAGCGCCCGGGCGGCGCGCGGCCAGCTCATCTACCGCGACACGGACGATCCCTGCGCCAACGGGGCGGTGCTGTGCACCATCACCATGAACGGCGGGGCGAAGCTGCACGTCATGCGGCCCAACCCCGCCGGCACCACCCCCAACAACCGCTCCGTCCCCGTGAAGCTGGTGGGGCCGGACAGCGCCTCGTTCAGCATGTGGTTCGCCGGCGACGCGGAGCACGAGGCCATCGACTGGTTCGACACCGGCGCCAACTACGACGTGTGGCCGGGGATGAACGTGGACGTGCTCAAGGCGGACCACCACGGCAGCTGCAACGGCGTGCGCAGCCGCTACGTGGAGATGCTCACCCCCGACTGGGTGACGTTCTCGCTGGCCGCGGTGAACGACTACGGCCACGTGCACGACCAGACGAAGGAGCTGTTCACGCAGTACGGGCGCCCCTGGTACCGCACGGACCAGAACGGCACCATCACCTTCCGCTCGCCGGGCACGCCGGGAGGGGGGTACACGATCACCGTGACGCGCGGCGCGCAGAGCGCCACCGGCCCGTCCGACCGCGCGTCCAGCCAGACCGCCTGCCAGGCACTGTGAGGACCGTGCCAGCGGCGGGATGAGGGACGGGGACCGGGCGCGGGAGGCGATGGCTCCCGCGCGCGGCGGTGGCTCTTTCGCTTGATGATGGAGGTCCGTATGCGCTCGACCCGCGAAACGCCGGTGGATGGATGTAGCGGCGGAACCGACCCTCAGAGCACGATGTCACCCCCCGGATCGCG
>DATAAG010000072.1:0-3850 GCA_036260235.1 Longimicrobium sp. | reverse complement strand
GGGGCCCACGATCGCAGCCGAGCCGCGAGAATCAGGAGCTCGGCGCGGGCTTCTCGGCCATCATCCGGCGGATGGGGATGATGAGCGCGGCCAGCACCGCCGTGGCGATCAGCAGCGAGAGCGTGGTCCGCTCGAAGAGCGCGGGCATCTGCTGCGGGTTCTCGGGGTCCACGTGGCCGCCCACGATGCCGGCGATCAGGTTCCCCATCGCCGCCGCCATGAACCACACGCCCATCATCTGGCCCGTGAACCGCCGCGGCGACAGCTTGGTCATCGACGACAGCCCCACCGGGCTCAGGCACAGCTCGCCCACCGTCTGGAAGAAGTAGCTGGCCACCAGCCACCAGGGCGAGACGCGCGCCCCCGCGCCCCCCGTCAGCACCTCGCGCGCGGCGAAGATCATGATGGCGAAGCCGATGGCCGCGAAGAACAGGCCCAGCGCGAACTTGGCGGGACTGCTCAGGTCCCCGCCGCGGCGGCGCGCCAGCGACACCCACAGCGCCGCGAACAGCGGGGCCAGGGTGATCACGAAGAACGAGTTGGCGGACTGCAGCCACAGCACCGGCATCTCCCACCCGCCGATGTCGCGGTCCGTGTAGTCCGCCGCGAACAGGTTCAGCGAGGTGGGCGCCTGCTCGAACGCGCTCCAGAAGATGGTGGCGAAGACGAAGAGGACGATGATCACCGCCACCCGCTTCTTCTCTCCCGTGTCCAGCCCCGCGCCAAAGAACAGGTACGCGAAGTACACGGCGGCCAGCGTGGCCATCACGTAGCTCATGTTCTGCGCGATGGTCAGCGGCGTCAGGCCGATCAGGTAGATGGCCAGGACGATGATCGCCAGCACGCCGAAGCCGCCGGCCAGGTAGGTGACGGCCTGCCGCTTCTGCTCCGGCGTTCCCGACGGCTCCGCGCCGATGTCGCCCAGGGTGCGGTCGGCCGTCGCGCGGTACCAGATCAGGCCGATCACCATCCCCACGCCCGCGGCGCCGAAGCCGTAGTGCCAGCCCACGTCCTCGCCCAGGTAGCCGGTGATGAGCGGGGCCAGCAGCGCGCCGATGTTGATGCCCATGTAGAAGATGCTGAACCCCGCGTCGCGCCGGGCGCCGCCCTCGGGGTACAGGTCGCCCACGATGGCGCTGATGTTGGGCTTGAGCAGCCCCGTGCCCAGCACGATGAAGAACAGCCCCAGGAAGAACGCCGGCTTTCCCGCCACCGCCGACAGGGCGATGGAAAGGTGCCCCAGCGCGATCAGGATGCCGCCGTACCAGATGGCGCGGCGCAGCCCCAGCAGCCGGTCCGCGATCCACCCGCCGGGAAGCGAGGCCAGGTACACGCTGGCGCCGTAGATGCCCACGATGGGCGCGGCCTGGTCGCGGCTCATCCCCATGCCGCCGTCGGCCAGGGCGGCGGCCATGAACAGCACCAGCAGGGGCCGGATCCCGTAGTACGAGAACCGCTCCCACAACTCGGTAAAGAACAGCGTCGACAGGCCCCGCGGATGCCCGAAGAACGCCGTGTCCGTCGACGCGTGCGGCGCTCCGCCGCCGCCTGCGTACGCCTGGGAGGGGTGTTTGCTCATGCCGGATGCGGTGGATGGGGTGTGCCGGCGCGCCGGCAGGCGCGCGCGATCGCGGCAGGAAGCCGCGGCTGGCTGCAACTGGATGCTTGGCTTTGCTTGCGTGCGGACGGGGCAATGATACAGTATGCCGCCGCCCCGCGCCACCGCCGCGTTGGGCGATGTTTTTGGGCGCGTTGCGTACCGCGGGCGGGGGACGGGAGTTCCGGATGACAGGGGAGCACGAGGCGCCGTTCGCGGCGGAACTGGCGGCGGCGCTGGACGCGGCGGACGCCGCGGCGGAGCTGATCCGCGCGCGCGCCGGCGCCGACCAGGTGCGCGAGAAGGGGCGCGCGGACCTGGTGACCGCCGTGGACGAGGCGGCGGAGCGGCTGATCGCGGAGCGCATCCGCGCGCGCTTTCCCGCTGACCGCATCGTGGGCGAGGAGCTCTCCGCCGATCACGTACACGCGGGCCGCCGCTGGTACGTGGACCCGGTGGACGGCACCACCAACTTCGTCCACGGGCACCCGTTCGCCTGCGTGAGCATCGGCTTCGCGGACGAGCGGGGGCTCGCCGCGGCGGTCATCCACGCGCCGCTGCTGGGCGAGGTCTATCACGCCGTCCGCGGCGGCGGCGCCTGGCTGAACGGCGCGCCCATCCGGGTGACGGAGGTGGAACACCCCGGCGGCGCCCTGCTGGCGACCGGCTTTCCCTTCAAGAGCGGCAAGGGGAGCCTGGACGCCTGGATGCTGCTGGTGGCCGACGCCGTGCGCGGCACGCACGACGTGCGGCGGGCGGGGAGCGCGGCGCTGGACCTGGCGTTCGTGGCGGCCGGGCGGGTGGAGGGCTTCTTCGAGATCGGCCTGGCGCCGTGGGACGTGGCCGCGGGAATGCTCCTGGTGTCCGAGGCGGGAGGCCGCGTCACCGGCTGGCCCGGCGACGCCGATCCCCCGCTGCACACGGGCCGCATCCTCGCCTCCAACGGCCATCTCCACGGCTGGCTGGAGGCGCTCGCCGCGAAGCACCTGCCGCGGCTGGAGTGATGGAGTGATGGAGTGATGGAGTGATGGAGTGATGGAGTGATGGAGTGATGGAGTGATGGCAGGTACGCTCGGTTGATGCCCACGCATCGGACGGGACGCCGCCCATTATCCGTTCGCCCTGTCATCCTGTCATCCTGACACCTTGTCACCCGGTCACTCCGCACGCGTCCGGCACCGCTTCTGCATCCGGAGGGCGTGGAACCCAACCCGGAGGATGAGTCCATGTCGTCTTTCGCGACGTACCTGATCGGCTTTATCGTGCTGGTGGTGGGGCTGGCGCTCGCCGCCTCGCTGCTGGGCGTGCCGACTACGTGGATCGCGGTGGGGGTGATCGTGCTGCTCGGCATCGGCATCATCTCCGCGACCAGCCGCACCAAGCCGCGCGACCCGCAGCCGTCCAGCACCTACTGAGCGGATGCGGCTTCACGACGGAGCGCCCGCCCCCGCGACGGGGGCGGGCTTTGCATGCAGTGACGGGAGGACGACGATGCCGGAAGGCGTGCCGGTAGAGTACCCGGTCGAGGTGGCGTGGGAGGGCGGAATGCGCTGGCGCGGCGGTCCGGCAGGAGGCGCCACGCTGCTGGTGGACGGGGAGCGGCAGGCGGCGCCCAGCCCCGTGGACACGCTAGTGGTCTCGCTGGCCTCGTGCTCCGCCATCGACGTGGTGGACTACCTGGAAAAGCGCCGCACCCCGCCCACCGCCGCCAGCGTCTCCGTCCGCTTTTCCCGCGCGGCGGACCACCCGCGGCGCCTGACCGACGTGCACCTCGTCTACCGCGTCGCCACCGACTCTCCCCGCGAGCACGTGGAGCGCGCGGTGCAGCTCTCCTTCGACAGGTACTGCTCCGTGGCGGGGTCGCTGGCGCCGGACACGCGCATCACCTGGGCGGTGGAGGTCACCCCGCCCGCCGGCGGCGAGTAGCCCCGCGGTTCCCCGAACCTGCCTCAGGCGCTTTGCCCTCCTGAGTTCTCCGAACCCGGGGTGCCGACCGAAGGATCCTGCCGGCACAACCCTGGGGCTGCTCCTGCGCGTGGGGAGCCGGTCCTCGGTTCGGCGGAAAAGTTCCTTCGGTCGCGCACAAACGATCGTAGGTGCGCTGGGTCCGCGTGGGCGCTCCATCAGAGGGTGTTGCCAAACCGCCACGAACGAGCGTTGTCTTCCTGAGGGAGCGCCACACGGAAACCGCGTACGCACAACCGCTTGCGCGCGACCGAAGGATCTTCTCTCCGTCATCCGGGGGCTGGCTCC
>DATAAG010000071.1:0-10882 GCA_036260235.1 Longimicrobium sp. | reverse complement strand
CCCCGCGTCGTGATGCGCCGTGATCCCTGCTGCCGAATCCGGATAATACCGAATCCTGAAAAAGAATGCCTCACGCAGAGCCAGCAGAGTGAGCAGAGTTTGCCCTGCGCACGGGACAACTCTGCTCCCTCTGCTGACTCTGCGTGATCTTTCTTTTCCCGGATCTGGTATAAGCTGTCATTCTGCGTCCTCAACTGCTGCGCCAAACCTGTGGGACGAAAGACATCTCGCACGAATCTCTCGTCATCCATCAACCTCCCCCAGCGGGCGCCGTCGCGGACCGGCCACCCTTCACGGCGGTGGCCGGTCCCGTTTTCCGTCTCGCTGCGTCGGGAGAGCCTTCCGGCCGGTTCAGCGGGCCAGCACCAGGCCCGGAGACTCGCGGCGGACGTCGGCTGCGGAGGTGCGGTTCAGCTCCAGGTGCTCGATGGCGTCGGCGGCGAGCTTGCGCCAGTGCTTGCCGCGAATGCCCAGCGGGTAGCGCTCGTACCGCAGCCGCCCCGGGTGCGGCGCCTCGGTGAAGTCGTACCGCGGCGCGGGGCGAAAGCGCTCCACCCGCACCGGCATGTCGCGCAGCACGCCGTACTGCGTGTAGAAGCAGTCGTACATCCGCCGCTTCATCTCCTTCTCCTCCGCGGAGAGCGGCACGTCCGTCACCGGCGCGCCGTCGAAGGGAAGGAAGCGGTTGACCACCTTTTCGCCGCCCTCGTTGTGGTACGAGGTGAACTCCATGAGCGCCGGCGCGGGGCCGCCCTCGCGCGCCAGCAGCGTGCAGGCGGCGCGCGCGGCGAAGGCGGTGGCGTCGTGGTCGGTGTGGCCGCCCTCATACGGGTGGGTGATCACCACCTCGGGGCGCAGCTCGTCGAAGAGCTCCATCAGCCGGCGGGTCACCGGCACCATGTTCAGCGACACCTCGCTGTCCATCACCTCCATCCGCCGGCAGATCTCCCCGTCCAGCCCCGCCACCCGCAGCGCGCACCGCACCTCGCGCAGCCGCTGGCCGGCGTACTCGTCCCAGGTGCGGAACTCCTGCCGCCCCCACTGCCGCCGGTGCCGCGGCGCCCCGTCGGTCACGTGCACGATGGTGAGCTGCCCCGCCAGCCGGGGAAACATGCCGCCCACCCCGATGGTCTCGTCGTCGGGGTGCGCGGCCAAGACGAGCGTGCGCGGCGCGTCCCCCT
Organism: Longimicrobium sp.; assembly: GCA_036260235.1. Lineage (GTDB taxonomy): Bacteria > Gemmatimonadota > Gemmatimonadetes > Longimicrobiales > Longimicrobiaceae > Longimicrobium. The sequence continues at coordinate 9,701 of DATAAG010000071.1, read as the reverse complement.
CCCCCACAGGCAGGGTGAAGCAGCGCATCAGCGCGGTGACGCGCGGGTCTACGACGCGTGGGGCCGGGATCGCGTACTCGCACGCGGTCCGGGGTACCGTGAAGGGCATCTCTATGTCCTGTAACGACCTGCGCCCCCGCCATCTGGCGCACGCACCCCGGTGTTGCAGGATTCGCACCGCCCTGTGGCAGTGGCGGGTAGCAGTTCATTTCATCTCCCTCCAGATAGCAACACTCCGCTCCGGCTCGCCTGGGACATCGCCGCGCCATTCCGGTGTCCAGTGCACGTCCCAGTGCAGCCTCGCGGGAGCGTCCGCGGGATGCGTATCCCGGGCGGCCAAATCCGTGCGGGAAAACGCGCTTCGTGGCCTCACTCCGCTCATTTGTTGTCTGGAACGGGGATTGCTTCCGCCGTCCCTCCCCCAGCCGCGGCGCGTGCGTCCCGAGCGCCGCTCTCCGCCCACTTCCACCCCGTCCGCTCTCCTTGCCGAGCGCGCTCTGGTTCCACGGCTTTGGTTCGGTGGAGGCCTTCTCCGCAGATCCGCTGGCGCGCGGACTGGCGGCGGCGGGGCTGAGCCCGTACCCGCTGAACGGGGAGGGCCCGCGCGGGCCGGGGATCGTGGTCTTCGACGAGGTGACGGACGAGCTGTGTGCCTTCGTTCGCGAGGCCAGCGGCGCCGGGGCGGAGCGGGTGCTGGCGGTGGCGGCGGAGCCGCGGGCGCTGGCGAACGGGGCGGCGTGGCGGCTGGTGCGGGAGGGCGCCAGCGACGTGCTCCCCCGCACCCGGCCCGGCGGCGACACGGCGGCGGAGGTGGCGGCGCGCTTCGGGCGGTGGGCGGCGGTGGACCGGCTGGTGGACTCGCCGCGGGTGGCCAACAACCTGGTGGGGCGCAGCCCGGCGTGGCGGTCGCTGCTGCGGCAGGTGGTGGAGGTGGCGGCCTTCACCGACGCGCCGGTGCTGGTGACGGGGGAGACGGGGACGGGGAAGGAGCTGGTGGCCCGGCTGATCCACGCCCTGGACGCGCGGTCCAACAAGCGCGAGGTGGTGCTCCTGGATTGCACCACCATCGTCCCCGAGCTGTCGGGAAGCGAGTTCTTCGGGCACGAGCGGGGGGCGTACACGGGGGCGGAGCGGGGCCGCGACGGCGCCTTCGCCCTGGCGGACGGGGGCACGCTCTTCCTGGACGAGGTGGGCGAGCTCCCCCTGCCGCTGCAGGCGCAGCTGCTGCGCGTGGTGCAGGAGGGCGCGTACAAGCGGGTGGGCGGCAACGCGTGGCTCAAGACGCGCTTTCGGCTGGTGTGCGCCACGCACCGCGACCTGCCGGCGGAGGTGGCGGCGGGGCTGTTCCGGGCGGACCTGTACTACCGCCTGGCCACGGTCACCTGCCGCATGCCGCCCCTGCGCGACCGGCCGGAGGACATCCTTCCCCTCTTCCGGCACTTCCTGGCGGAGGCCAGCCCGGGCGGAGAGGCGCCGGAGCTGGACGAGCCGGTGCGCGAGCTGCTGCTGCGCCGCGCCTACCCCGGCAACGTGCGCGACCTCAAGCAGCTGGCGGCGCGCATCGCATACCGCCACGTGGGTCCGGGGCCGGTGACGCTGGGCGACCTGCCGGAGGACGAGCGCCCCGTGGAGGGGTGCGGCGCCTGGCCGGACGCGGAGTTCGAGGTCTCCATCCGCCGGGCGCTGGAGCAGGGCGTGGGGCTCAAGGACATCGGCCGGCTGGCGTCGGAGACGGCGATCCGCGTGGCGGTGAGCGCGGAGGAGGGGAACCTGCAGCGCGCCGCGCAGCGCCTGGGCGTCACTGACCGCGCGCTGCAGATGCGCAAGGCCCAGGGCCGCCAGAACGGCTCCGGCCCGCGGCTCGCCCAGCAGCACTGAAACGGCAACGGCACTCACGCAGAGCAACAGAGATGCAGAGCAGCAGAAGGTGCGCCTCCGCGCCTCTGCTGCTCTGCTGCTCTGCTGCTCTGCTGCTCTGCTGCTCTGCGTGAGTGCTTTTTGTCTTCACGGGATGAACGCCTCGCCCTCCCACGGATCGTCGGGGGCGTGGCGGCCGTTGCCGTTGGAAGACGCGGGGCGCGCGGGGACCGGCGCCAGCGGGGCGGACGGGCGCGCGGCGCGGGGGACGCGGGCGCGGGACAGGATGCGCAGCAGGTTGCCGCCCGTCACCAGGCGCTCGTCCGCGGGGGAAAGGTGCAGCGCGCGCACCTTCTCCAGCTCCACCCCCGGGTGCAGCCACGGCCCGTCGGAGCCGAAGAGGAACTTCCGGGCCCCCGCCCGCTTCACCGCCCGCTCCAGGATGTCGAAGCGCCGCACCCCGGACGTGTCGGTGTAGACGTTGGGCCAGCGCACCAGGTGGTCGATCATGGCGATCTGCGCCCGCCAGTCGTCCGCGAAGCTCCCCAGGTGCGGGATGATGAAGGTGACGTCCGGGTACTGCGACGCCAGCAGTTCCACCGCCGACACCTCGCCCATCACGTCGTACAGCACGGGAATGCGGAACAGGCGCGCCGCCTCGCACACCTCGCGGCTGATGCGGGCGTCGTGGCGGTGCACCTTGATCCCTTTGAAGCCGTAGCGACGCACCGCCTCGCCCACCAGCGCCTGCATCCGCGCGCGGTCCTGCACGGCGTGCACGAAGGCGTATCCCCAGAAGCGGTCCGGCCGCGACGCCACGATGCGCGCCACCTCGCGGTTGGCCACGGCGTAGTCGCTGTGGAAGGCCGCGAAGAGCACGGTGCGGCCGATGCCGTACTCGTCCGCCTGGCGCAGGTAGCCGCGCAGCGGCGCGTCGGTGTCCCACGGGCCCGTGAGCCCGTCGCCCTTTCCGGCGTGGCAGTGGCTGTCGATGATCACGCGCCCTCCTCCTTTTCCGCTCGCTATCTCACCTCGACGTCCAGATCGGCGGTGCGCGCCCCGGGCGAGGTGATCAGCACGTTGGTGATGTGCCTCGCTCCCCGCTGCAGCTGGCTGGCGTCCACGATCACCGAGACCTCCGTGCCCGCCGCGGTCGCGGTGCCGGACGAGGGGATGAGTCTCACCCACGATGCCGTGGGGCGCGCCTGCCACGTCACGCTTCCGGGTCCGCTGCTCGAGACCATGATCCTCCCCACGATCACGCCGGCGACAGTGCTCTGCCGGTCGAACACGAGGGTGGCGGGAGCGACGATCATGGCCGCGCGGCCAGCCGGCTTCGGCCGGGTGCACGGCCTGCCGCCCGGCCCCGGCGGGGCAGGAACGGGAACGGAGAAGCTGCACTCCGTCCACGCGGAGAGCAGTGCCCTTCCCAGCGCCGCCGGGTCCTTCGCCAGCGACTTGCGGAACACGATCAACGGAGGCTCGCCGCGGGCCGTTGCCGGAAGGCACGCCGAGGGCCGGCCGGCCGGGATCAGCTGCCACCAGCCCTTGTTCCAGAATCTCGCGCGCATCGCCGGCACGTACTGGTCTACCTGGTAGACGCCGCCCAGCAGCGGCGGCTTCGCCTTCACCGCCGCCAGGATCATGAGCGCGACGGAGCGGGCGACTCCCCCCTCCCGGAGCATCCCGAACAGGGCGTACTGGGCCGCGACGTCGATGTTCGGATGGATGAAGTCGCAGACCGTGTAGTCCGGAGGCGCCGATTCGAGCTCCGTCTCCAGGCCGGCTGCGACCGGAGCGCCTGCGGCGCCGCCGGGCAGCAGGACGATGCGGTTCTCGCGGCGAATCCAAACGCCGCGCTCGCCCGGGGAACTCGTGTGCATTCTCATGATGCTTCAGAAGGCTCTCGTGACTCTGGTCCCACGGCCGGTGAGCCCCTCACCTTTTCCGGCCGCCCTGCGGCCGGTGACAGTTATTTCCGTGGGCTTTCAATGCGCCTCCCCCCCGGCGTCCCGGCAGGTCGGCCCGAACGGCGCATCGGGAAGCGGGTGCAGGTAGATCACGGGATACTCGCCCCGGCTTATCTGCAGGTCGATGGCGGCATGGATGACCCCTGCGTCGTCGCGGGGATCGGCCCCGTCTCCCCCGCGAGCTCCGCGGAGCCGCCGGGCTCGCCGGGAAGGAGGACGATCTCGCGGCCGCGGCGCATCCACCGGCCGCCGGTGGGAAGTGGAGGTGACGCGCTCATGCTGCCCCCATGCGCCGCCCGGCGCGGGTCGTGGGTTCCCTGGTCATCCGCGCCGCGCCGCCGCTCAGAACGCCGGCGTCACGCCGTCCGCGCGCATCCACGTCCGCAGCACCGTCAGCACCGCGTCGGTGATGCGCACGCCCTGGTTGCCCACCGGGGGCGTGGGAGGCAGCCCGCGTCCGTGGACCGCCACCAGGTTGCGCTGCTGCTCCCAGCGCAGCCATACGGGCGACCCGCTGTGCCCCGTCACCGTGTCCATGGTGTACGCCAGGAGCGCGGCGCCCACCGGCGAGGGCTCCATCACCCTCCCGAAGGAACGCCACTGGGTGGAGGCGAACAGCCCGGGGCCGCACGCGGCGATCTGGGCCGGGGTGGCGCTCCCGGTGGCCGGCGTGGCGCCGCACTTGTCCCCCGGGTAGCCGGAGAGGTTGACCTCGGCGCCGCGCAGCACCCGGTCTTCCAGTACGCGAATGCGAGTGCCGGCGCCGTGGGTGGGGCTTCCCCAGAAGCCCAGGGGCTGGTTGCCCAGCAACGCGTGGCGCCGTGCCCCCAGGGGGTCGGCCAGCGTGATGAGCCCGTAGTCCAGGCCCAGATTGGTGCCGTTCCACCCCGGCGCCACCCGAAGCGTCGTGGACGCGGAGGAGCCGAACGGGCTGGCCGCCAGGTTGAGCGCCGGCCGCACGGTCACGCCGGTCGCGGCCTGCAGCCCCACCGCGCCATCCAGGAAGTCGCGCAGGTTGTGCGCGGCGGTAAGCACGTGCCGGTCGCTGATCAGCGTTCCCGATCCCCTGAAGAAGATGAGGCCGCCGGGGTTCGCCGGGTCTGGGAAGCTCATGCGCAGGCTGCAGATCCACCGGAACGGCACGCCGGTGGTGGGGTTGACGCGCACCCGCCCGTCCGGCCCCACGATCTCCTCTTCCATCTCGTCCCGCCGGCCGCCGCCCCACTCCAGCTCGGCCTGGGCGGTGCCGCGCCCCGGCACGCGCCACCCCCACCCCAGCCGGGGGTGGTAGACCAGGTCCGAGGACGGGGCCGGCTGCAGCGAGCGCCAGGCGGTCCGCAGCGCCGGGTCCAGCCGCGACGCGTCGGAGCGCACCCGGTCGCGGAAGACGATGAGGGGCGCGGCCCCGGCCTCGTGGACGACCGCCGCGTCGCGGCCGGCGGGGATCAGCTGCCACCAACCGATGCCCCGCCGCTTCGCCCGCATCGCGGGAACCTGCTGGTCTTCCTTGTAGATGCCCGCCAGCCGTCCGGACTTGACCGCCACGAGCATGGCGGAGGCGTCCGCCCGGGCGGAGGGGTCGCCCTTCGCCAGGCGCAGCAGCGCGTACTGCGCGTGCACGTCGATCCGCGAGTCGATCACCCCGGCCTGGGTCGCGGTGACGGCCACCTCGCCCTGCATGCCGCCATCCGCGGGCGGCGGGCCGGGGAGGAGGACGATCTCGCGGCCGCGGCGGATCCACCGGCCGCGGGTGGGGAGGGACGATGAAACGCTCATGATTGCCTCGCGCCTGTGGGTGACTTGCCTGGATCAGGGATTGTTCGCCTGGATCAGCGTGTCCACGTCCTTCAGGAACGGCTTGAAGACCTTCGCGGCCCCCGACAGGTCCTGCGTCAGCAGGGCGACGGCGTAGCGGATCGTCTTTCCCCCGCAGCCGCTGCCCGTCGGGCGCTGGATGAGGATGCCGTCGTGCACGTACCCGTTCCAGATGCCGCACTTGCTGGGCGGCGTGAAGCCGGGGTCGCAGGGGAGGCCGCTGCCGCCGAAGAAGCTGCACGCCGGCTGCAGGTCGGCCAGCATGCGGCCCGACACGGCGTCGCTGGCCAGGCGCCCCTGCGCCATCAGGGTGAAGAAGGTGGCCAGCGAGAGCGCCGACACGCTCTGGTTGGGCACCGAGCCGCGGAACCCCGGTGGTGCGGGTGCCGTGGTGACCGCCTTCTGCAGCTTCTCCTTCGGAAAGCAGCAGTTCCCGGACGTCCCGTACAGGGTGCGCATCCACAGGCCGCCGCGTCCGGGATGGAAGAGCCCCGACTGCCAGAGCACCGAGTTGATGAAGCCGTGCCCCACCCGGTCGATCAGGAGCGAGGCGGCCCAGTTGCAGTTGTCCGCGAAGGTGCAGGTGATGAGCTTCTCCAGCTTCGCGGAGGCGGTCACGGCCACGGGGCTCCCGGATGTCTCGGCGAAGTCGAACAGCTCCTCCACGGCGGGCTGCGCCTTCGCCGCCAGACCCGCCGCCGCCCACGCCTTCCGCGCCGCGGCGACCAGGGCGTCCTTCTTCTGGATCCCGTCCCGCCGCGCGAGCGCCTGCAGGTCGAAGCCCAGCTGCCGCGCACCGTAGAGCGCGCAGATCTTTGGCGTGCTGGCCCCGTAAAGGAGCACGGTGGAGTTCCATCCCGCGAAGTCGGGGTTGTACAGCCGCGTCCCGGTCAGGTCCACCAGGGCGACCTTCATCTTCCCCGCCTGCCTGGCGTAGCTCTTCGCCACCAGCTCGCGCAGACGCGTGTGCAGCCCGCTGGGGCCGGTGTTCACCGCCAGCTCGTCGCTGGCGTTGACGTAGCCGGGGGTCATCCCCGCCGGCGCCATCCGCTGCGGCGTTCCGCTCGCGGGGGAGAGCGCCCCGCCGGGCACCGCTTTGCGGACGTGGTAGTGCGGGAGCAGGAGCGGGGTGGAGCCGGCCTCCATCTCGCCCGCCCAGCCGGCCTCCCCCTGCAGCGCCGGCCCTGGGGGCGGCGGAAGGAGGACGATTCCACGCCCGCGGCGCACCCAGCGGCCGCGCGTGGGGAGAGAGGAGGATACGCTCATGGCACGTTCTCCTTCCGGAGGGAGGGAGCGCTCATGCAGCCGCCTTGCGCCCGCGGGCGCAGACCGACGTACGGCGGGAGCGGCCGGGGCGCATGCGCCCGACGCCCTCCAGGAAGCGGATGGACGCCTCGATCCCCCGGAACAGGTTGTCCAGGCTCATCTTCTCGTCGGGGCCGTGCATCCGGTCGTCCGGGAGCGCCAGCCCCATCAGCACCACCGGCGCGCCCGTCGCCTCCGCCAGCGCGCTGACCACGGGGATGGTGCCCCCGGAGCGCAGGAAGACGGCGTCGGCGCCGAAGGCCGCGCGCAGCGCCGCGGCGGCCGTGCGCATCACCGGGTGCCCGCGGTCCACCAGCGCCGGCCGCGCGCCGAAGCGGGTGCGCACCCGCACGCGCACGGAGGGGGGCGCCAGCGCGGCCACCCGCCGCCGCACCAGCCGGTCCACCCGGGCGGGGTCCTGCCCCGGCACCAGCCGCAGGCTCAGGCTGGCGTGCGCCGTGGCGGGGATCACCGCCTTGGCGCCCTCGCCCGCGTAGCCGCCGCTCATCCCGTTCACGGAGAGCGAGGGCCGCAGCGCGATGCGCTCGTACAGGGTGAACCCCGCCTCGCCCCACGGCGCCGGCGGGTCGCCGGCATCGCGCAGGATCTCCGCGTCCGTGGGCCCGGTGCGCCGCAGGTACGCCCGCTCGGCGGCGGGGACGGCGGGAAGGCCGTCGTACAGCCCGGGAACGGCGATGCGGCCCCGTGCGTCGTGCAGCCCCGCGACGATCTCGCAGAGCGCCTGCAGCGGGTTGTGCACCGCCCCGCCGTACAGGCCGGAGTGCAGCTCGCGCCCGGGGCCCGCCACCTCCACCTCGAAGCTCAGCGCCCCCCGCAGCCCGTAGGTGATGGCCGGGCGCCCCGGGGCGCGCATGGTGGTGTCGGAGACCAGGACGGCGTCCGCGCGCAGCCAGCGCGGCGGGCGCCGCAGCAGGGCCAGCAGCCCCCCGCTCCCGGACTCCTCCTCCCCCTCGAAGACGCAGACCAGGTTCACGGGGAGCCGGCCGCCCGTCCGGAGGAGGCTCTCCACCGCTTTGACGTGCGCCCAGAGCTGCCCCTTGTCGTCCACCGCCCCGCGGCCCAGCAGGTTCCCGCCGCGCACCACGGGATCGAAGGGGGGATGGGACCAGGAAGCCGGGTCCTCCGCCGGCTGCACGTCGTAGTGCCCGTAGACGAGCACCGTGGGCCGTCCCGGCGCGCCGCTCCACCGGCCGACGACCAGCGGCTGCCCGGCGGTCCGCACCACCTCCGCGCGCAGGCCGATCCGCGCCAGGTGGCGGGCCAGCCACGCCGCGCACCGCCGCACGTCGGCGCCGTGCTCCGGCTCCGCCGCCACGCTGGGGATGGCGACGAAGCGCGTGAGCTCGTCCACGAAGCGGCGGCGGTTGCGCCGCGCGTACGCGAGGGCGGCGGCAGGCGGCATCCTACTCCCCTACCTCGTAGTACTCCCCGGCCGAGCCGATGCCGCTGCGCAGGTACCAGGGCCGGACGTGCGCCCCCCGCGCCTTCCGGTGGATCAGGCGCAGCCCGGGGGCGATCACCTCGATGGGGTGCCGGGGGTTGATGTTCGTCAGCGGCGTGGTGGGCACGGCGTGCGCGGTCGGCTTGTCGGTGGCCTTCGGGCTGGCCTTCGCCAGCCCGCGCAGCACGGAGCGGATGACCGCGTGCTCCAGGTCCAGGATGTCCGGCTTCGTCAGCTTCGCGGCGTTGGCGGGCACCCCCAGGAAGACGCGGTAGCGCGCCAGGTCCACCCTGGTCTGGCGCAGGTGGTCGCGCCGCTCCTTGAGCCGCACCGTGAAGCTGGGGTCGGCCTTGCCCACGTAGACGGGCTGGAACCCCCCGTTGCCGCGCTTCTCGATCAGGTAGACCCCCTTACCGTCCACCGCGGCGGGGACCGGTGGGCCCTTGGGGAGGGAGGTGAGGACCACGCCGCCGGTGGGGATGAACCGGAAGGGGCCGTACCAGGTCATCGTCCCGATCACGGAACGCTTCGCCTCCTCCTCCATCTCCCCCTGCACGGGGGCCACGGAGAGGATCTCGCCCTCCATCTCCCCCGTCGGGCGGACCAGCAGGCGGAACCCCGGCGTGGCGAAGACGTCCAGCCGCGGGCCGGCGCCCGTCCCCCGGAAGCGCCCCAGCCGCCGGGCCCGCCGCGCGATGCGCCCCACGCCGCGCGTCACCGCGGCCGCGGGGTCCGCCGGGAGGGTGCCGCCGGCCAGCCGGCGCAGCTGCTCCGGGCGCAGCCGCCCCAGGATGGCGTGGATCCCCGCGTGCGGCAGGCGCAGCCGGTATCCGCCCGGCGGCTGCGGCGGGTTGAAGCCGGCGGAGGTGGAGGCGCCGCTTCCGCCCATGGCGAGCAGCTCGCCCTCGCCCCCCGCCTCGCCCTGCATCCCCATCTCCTGGCCCGGGCCCCCCGTCTCCTCCTCCATCGCCATCACCTCGTAGCGCATCCGCCCGCGGGGGCGGGCCACCATCCGGAAGGTGCGGCCGCCCATCCGCCCGCGGTACACGGGGTAGCGCGCCCCCGACCGCGCGCGCAGCGTCCCCACGGGGCGGGCGGTGCGCACCATCCGGGCGAAGCGCGGGAACCAGTGCCGCCGGCGCCAGCGCAGCCAGGTGCGCGGCGGGAGCCAGGGGCCGCCCCACAGGTGGATCGGCTGAACGTCGATGCCGTCCGCCGCGTCGTCCCACCCCTGGTCCCACGCCCCGGGCGGCTCGTCGCCCACCCCCTCCACCGCGGCCGGTCCGCCGCTC
>DATAAG010000070.1:0-2619 GCA_036260235.1 Longimicrobium sp. | reverse complement strand
CCGCCGGCCGCGCCGCGCTTGGTGATGATCTGGATGACGCCGTTGGACGCCTCGGTGCCGTACAGCGTGGCCGCCGCGGGGCCGCGGATGACCTCGATGCTCTCGATGTCCTCGGGGTTGATGTCGTTGAAGCGCGAGATGGAGTTGGAGCCGAAGCCCTGGTTGATGGGCCCCGTGGCCGCGTCGTTGATCACGCGCACCCCGTCCACGTAGATCAGCGGCTCCTGCGGCAGCGACAGGCTGCTCACCCCGCGCACGCGGATGCGCGAGCCGGTGCCCACGTTCCCCGTCGCCGGGATGATGACCACGCCGGGCACGCGGGCGTTCAGCAGGTCCTGCAGCGTGTTCACCGGCTGCTCGCGCACCGTCTCCGCCACGTCCAAGTGGGTGACGGCGTTCCCCAGCGTCCGCTTCTCCGCGCCGCCGGGGGTGCCGGTGACGACCACGGCGTCCAGCGCCAGCGCCGCCTCGGTGAGGGTGATGCGGATCCCCGCCTGCGGCACCGTCACCTGCCGCGTGGTGCGGGCGTACCCCAGCCGGTCCACCTGCAGCGTCACCTGGGCGCCCTGCACCCCGGTGATGCGAAAGCGGCCCTCGGGGTCCGTCACCGCGCTGCGCGTCTGTCCCTGCACCGTCACCTGCGCTCCGGCCACGGGCCGCTGCGACTCGGCCTCGACCACGGTGCCGGAGACCTCGCCCTGGGCGGCCGCCGGGCGCGCGCCCAGCGCCAGCGCCAGCAGCCCCAGCGACGCCGCCCACCACACCCCCCGCCGTGCGCGCGGCTTCCGGGCGGTGGGGGGCGGACCCGAACGAGTTGGGTGGTGCATTCAGCGCCTCCTGGTGGGGTGGTGATCCGCCGCGGCAGGCTGCGCCGCGGGACGGAGCAAGGGGCGCCCGCGGGTGCGGGCGCGGGTTCCGGACCTTACCAGCTGCCGCGCTCGCCCACGCGCTCGATCACGCGGGCCAGGCGGTCGGCGGCGTTGCGCCAGTTCGCCTTCACGGCCACCTCCGCCGCCGCGGGGTCGCCCTGCGCGATCCCGCGGACGATGGCCTCGTGCTCGGCCAGCGAGGCGTGGATGTGGCCGCCCAGCGCCGTGCTGTACAGGCGCCGGTAGCGCTCCGCCTGCGGCTTCACCACGCCGTGCATCGCCTGCATGCGCGGACCGCCGCAGGCGTCCACGTACGTCTGGTGAAACCGCGTGTGCAGGTCGAAGAGCCGCTGCGGATCGGGGGGATCCTCGTCGGAGGCCAGGAGGAGCTCATGGTTGATGCGCGACAGGTTGGCGGCCAGCTCCTGGCGCTCGCGGACCTCCAGGCGGGCCACCCAGCTGGCCGCCAGCGCCTCCAGCTCTCCCACGATCCAGAACAGCTCGCGCCCGTCCTCCTTGGTCAGCGGGGCCACGGCCAGCTGCGTGCGCCGCCCCCGCCGCCAGGCGACCACGTATCCCTCGCCCTGCAGGCGGTGCAGCGCGCTGCGCACCGGCGTGCGGCTGGTCCCCAGCCGCTCGGCCAGCTCGCTCTCGATCACCCGCGCCCCGGGCGCCAGCCGGCCGTGCACGATCAGCTCGCGCAACCGGACGTACGCGCCCGCGGCGCGGTCGCGCGTGCGCCCCGCCGCCGCCGCGGTCAAGCGGCTCTCCCTGGTGGCCGGCGTACGGACATCGGGCAGCGGGGGGACGAGGGAGGGGAGCGGAGAGCCGGCCGCGTGACCCCCGGCCCGGCGTCCACGAATTGGATACAAACTTGGATACTGTGTTGCGCACACGCCTCCCGCGCAAGATTTCCGTTTGCGGGGACGGCGGGACCGCAGGATCAGGTGCGGGATGTCCAGCTCACGCCGATGCGCGAAAAGAACGGGTCACGCGGAGCACCGGAGGTGCGGAGCCGCGGAGAAGTGATCGCCGTTCCTCTGCTTCTCTGCCGCTCCGCTGCCCCGCCCCGCATGACGATCACCGGTGCGGTTCTTCCGGATCCGTCGTCATGATCAGGCCGAGCGCGCGCCCGGTTCAGTCGAGCCGCGAATGGCGGAACCAGGCGCCCGGGCAGTCGGTGCGGCCGTTCACCGCGCTGTGCGGGATGATCCGGGCGCCGGCGTAGCGGGCAGCCAGCCGCCGGAACGACGAGATCGCCGCGGCGGAGGGCGCGCGCTCGCAGTAGTCGCCCGCGAAGCAGATCCCCACGGACGCGCAGTTGACCTCCCAGTCGCCCGCGTGCCACCCGACCTGCCCGTCCTCCAGCAGGCGCTCCATGCGTCCGTCCGGCCGCACCAGCCAGTGGTACGGAAAGAAGACCTGGCGGCCGTCGCGCCAGTGGTGGGAGCGGATGGCCGTGCCCCTGGCGGGACCGGCGAGGTACGCCGGAGCGTACAACCGCAGCAGCCCCATGGCCGAGAGCCGCGCGAGCGGGATGTCGGCCAGGGTACCCGAATGGTGGACCACCACCGTCGTGATCCGCCGCCGCTCCGCGTCCAGGTCCGGCCCGCCGCCGCCGAGGGACACGCGTCCGGCGGAGAGCGCCTCCGCGACCAGGTCGTAGATGGCCCACCGCACCTCGCGCGCTTCACGTTCGCGGGGGGTGGCCAGGATGAACCGCCGGAGGTCGTCCTCCAGCCGCAGGTAC
>DATAAG010000069.1:0-8952 GCA_036260235.1 Longimicrobium sp. | reverse complement strand
ACCGCGGCGGCTCATCGGCGTGGGGGTGGATCGGCGGCGCGATAAGAGGCTACGGCTTCACGGAGGCGTGCTTCCCTCCCCCAGCAGCGCTTCGATGCGCGCCAGGCGCGCGCGCATCTCCGTGTTCTCCCGCTCGAGCGCCTGGATCCGCGCCGCCTGCTGCGCGTTCTGCTCCTCCAGTGCCTGCACGCGCGCTCCCTGGTCCAGGGTGCGTGCGTCCAGCGCCTGCGCGGCCGCCAGCGCCACACCGTCGGCGTCTACCGTGGCGATGTGGGTGTCATCGGTGCCGCCCAGCCCGAAGGCGGCGTGGAAGTCCTGCGCGGTGGGGCCCAGGTGCCGCACCTCGTCCCCGTCCGAGTTGTACGTCCACGTGGTGATCGGCATGCCGCGGAGCCGCGTGAGGACGTCCTCTCCGCGCACGGCGGCGAACCCGTGCTTACGGTTGACGTCCGAGACGTTCGTCCAGGCACCGCCATTGGAAAGGTACGCGCAGTTGCTGGCGCTGATCACCCATTGCACGTTGGAACAGCCGGTCCACGGAGTGCTGGCGGAGCCGGGGTAGGCCTGGATGAGCACGCCCGAGGTCCTCGTGGAGTTGGTGAACAGGCGGATACCCCCGGACGCGCGCAGGCTGAACTGGTTGTTGGCGCTGGCCTGCAAGCTGTCCGAGCTGCTGCCGTCCGAGATCAGGACGGCGCCCTCGAACCCGTTCGCCGACACCGCCCGGCCGATGGCGACCGCGTAGTTGGCGTCCGCGGTGGCCTTGTAGCCCAGCGCCACCGCGGCCTGGCCGTTGGCGTGGGTGCCAAAGCCCATGGAGACGCTGTAGGGCTGGTCCGTAAAGGCGCTGTGGCCCGCCGCGATGGACCAGTTGCCCTCCGCCTGCACGTTCTGCCCGAACGCCGCGCTGAAGAAGCCGATGTTGGCGTCGTTCCACTGGTCGCCGCTGACGCCCCCGGCGCGGAACGAGGCGCGGTACGGGTGCCACATCATCCGGTAGCCTTCGCCTTCCTGGGGAATGATGCCGATACCCAGCGAGCCCATGGCCACGAAGCCGCCCGCGCTGTCCACGCGCAGCCGGTCGCCCACGGGGTCGCCTGACTGCAGGCGCAGGATGATGCTGCTCTGTGCCGCCGCGGGGACAGCCATCGCCATCACGAGGGCGGCGGCCAGGGCCACCCTGCCAACGAAGTGTTTCATCACGGTGCTCCGGAATGCGGGGGGACCCGTCAGGGGTGGGGGTTGATGATGGTGAGGGTGTTGTAGTTGCTCAGCGTGAGCGATGCGCCGCTGGCCGAGTTGTTGGTCACGGTCACGGGACCCGTTGCCGAGGTGCTGCCCTGGAGGGTCACGTTGCCGGTGACGGTGAGCGTCGCCACGCTGCCGTTCAGCACCGCCGAGGCGCCGCTCATGCTGAGCGTGCCGCCGGTGATCAGCCCCGACGCGTCCACGTTGCCGCCGGCGGACACGGTGAACCCGCCCAGGGTGAGCGTGTCGCCGGTGCCCACCCGCAGGTCCATGGCGCTGGCGTTGGCCGTCAGTGCGGGCTTGAAGGCCGAGCCCAGGATGGCGGCGCTGGGGACGTTCACCACGCTGGAGGCGGCCGGGACGGCGGAGTTGGACCAGTTGCCGGCGGTGAACCAGTCGGTGCTCACCGTCCCCTTCCACACCGCGTCCTGGTAGGTCGCGGGCGATCCCTGCCGGTTGCCGTCGGCGTACACGGCGAACGAGAACGACGTCACCCCGTCCGGCACGTTGAACCGCCACTGCTTGGAAGCGGAGATCTCGTACGGCTCCAGGATCTCGTTGTAGAGGAAGTACTCCGCGTTGCCCGAAAAGAAGATCCCCGTGCCGTCCTCGTTCGCGACGGTCACGGGGGCCGTGGGCTCCTCGTAGAAGAAGACGTAGATGCCGGTGACCGTGCTGCCGTCCTCCGTGCCGAACGCGGTGCCGAGCAGGTTCTGCACGGTCACGTTCATCGAGAAGATGTCCGCGCCGGCATCGTAGCTGTTCCCGGAATTGGCGAGCTTGAGATACCGGTCCTGCCCGCCTACCAGGTCACCCAGCGCAGCGCCCGTGGCCGGCGCGGGGTCGGTGCAGGTCACGCTCTCCTGGAGCACGTCCACGCGGCACTCCATTACGGGGAGCGACTCGAAGGTGGGCGCAAGGCGAGGCGCGATGGGGGTGTCGGTGCAGGCGCACGCCAGCAGGAGCACAGCGGCTGCCGCCCCGCGACGCGGACTGGGCAACGAATGCGTTGTCATGGGAAGAGCGGAGTCCGGGGGGTACCTCTGGCGAGGATGCAGAACAATAGCACGGGCAGACCGTTTTGGAAAGAAAATCTGCTACGGCCCGGCGTAACGCCCAGCACGCCGATCTCCCTCTCCGTCTCTGTTAACGTTTGTTAATCGTCGCTGCCCGTGGATCGCTGCCCCGCGGGATTCGGGTTGACAGGCGCGCGTCGCTGGTTTACATCTGTAAACCATGACGGATGACATCAAGAGCCGCATCGTTGCGGCCGCGCGAGCGCTGTACCTGGAGCGCGGGCCGGAGGGCGTGACCATGCGGGCCGTCGCGGACCGGGTGGGGGTGACGGCGACCGCGCTGTACCGCCACTTCAGGGACAAGGACGCCCTTTTGCGCGAGGTCGCCGGCGAGGGCTCGCGGCTGCTGGGGACGCACCTGTTCCGCGCCCTGGAAGCCCCTTCCCCGCTGGAACGGCTGCGCATGACGGCGCTGGCGTACCTGGAGTTCGCCGCCGCGCAGCCGCAGGCCTACCGCGCGCTCTTCGACCCCGGCGACACCGCCGAATCGTCTCCCGTCCAGCGGCAGCGTGACGCTGTACGGCGCTTTCTGCGCGACGGCGTGCGCGAGGCCATGGAGGCGGGCGACCTGGCGCCCGCGGACGCCGACGAAACCGTGCTCGCCCTCTGGTCCCTGCTGCACGGGCTGGCATCCCTGCACCACGCCGGCGTCGTCCCGAACAGCGAGTTCGGTGGACGCGCGTTAACTATCTTTCTCGGCGGAATCTCTCCCCCTGGTTCCCCTAGCCATATCAGGTAACGTGCGTTAACCGCGCCGATGCGAGCGGCAGGGGCCCGCATCTGCGGACAGCGGATCCCTGGCAGACCTGCGCCGACATCTGCCCCTCCAGCACGGAAGCCGCCTCCTCGTTACACTACAGGCGACGGCCGGCGCGTGCCCTGCCCCGCCTTCGCCAGCGCCTCCATGCGCTTTCCGGCGGATGCGCTCCGGTCACCGGCTGCAGTCGGTGTGATTCGGAACGGAAAGAGAGGGCGCAGCGAACCCTGGGGTCCTCTGCGCCCTCTCGTTTCTCTCCGCGGCCGGCTGTGTGGAAGCCGTCCCGGCGTCAGTTGGTGCGGTAGCGGCGGCTTACCTCGTCCAGGCGCTTGCGCTCCTCGTCGGTGAGCGAGCCCAGCCCCTGGGCGCTGATCTTGTCCAGGATGCGGTCCACGTCGTCCAGCAACTCCCGCTCCGCCGAGCGGCCCTTGCGGGCCGCGGCGGGCCGCGCCTGGGTGGCGGTGGCGGTCTGCGCCGCCGTGGCCTGCTGCTTCTTGCCCGACCAGGGCACCAGCGCCACGCCCGTACGCCGCTGCTGCGGCTTGCGCGCCTTGCGCGGCACCTCGCCCCAGGCGGGCGGCGCCCACGGGCTGCGCAGGAACAGGAAGGTGGTCAGCATTCCGCCCAGGTGCGCCAGCACGGCCACCTGCCCGGCCGACCCCTCCAGCGCCGTGGCCAGGCTGATGAACGCCACGCCCGCCACCAGCCACTTCATCTTGACGGGAAAGATCCCCAGGATCAGCACCTCGCGGTCCGGCCAGTACATGGCGTTCGCCATCATCAGCCCAAGGATGGCTCCCGAGGCGCCCACGATGTACGAGGCGGGGTCCAGGAACGCGAACAGCACCGAGAACACGGCGCCGCCGGCGGCCGCGACCAGGTACACCTTCAGGAACCCGCGCGACCCCCAGCGCTCCTCCAGCGGCGGGCCGAAGAAGAAGAGGGTGAGCATGTTCCACAGCAGGTGCATCACCCCGGCGTGGAAGAACGCGTACGTCACCAGCGTCCAGGGCCGGGTAAAGAAGTCGGCCGGCTGGAAGGCGAAGTAGTCGCGCACCAGGGTGCCGCTGGCCCCGGGGCCGAAGCGCAGGAGCAGCGCGGCCACGTAGAGCGCCGTGTTCGCGATCAGCAGGCGCTTGACCCAGGGGGTGAGCGAGTAGCCGCCGAAGCCCACCCCGTACGAATCCCGGTAAGCCATTGCCTTCAGTGCAGAAGGGCGCGTGTTGTCAGGAGAGGGTGCGCGGCCGGGCGAACGCTCCGGGCGCTCACCGCCTCTCTACACCCGTCCCGCCGGTCCGGTCCGCAGTCCGCCGTCAGCGCGCCGCCAGCCGCGCGATGCGGTCGCACAGCTCGGGAAAGTCGATCCCCACGGCCGCGGCGCCCTTGGGAAGGAGGCTGGTGGCCGTCATCCCGGGCAGCGTGTTGGCCTCCAGGCAGAAGAGCTGCTCCTTGGCCAGGATGAAGTCGATGCGCGCGTACCCGCGCAGCTTGAGCACCTTGAAGGCGCGCAGGGCGTACGCCTGGATCTGCGCCACCACCTCCTCGTCCAGCGGCGCCGGGCACAGGTACTCCGTCATCCCCGGCGTGTACTTGCTTTCGTAATCGTAGATCCCCTTCCTGGGGCGGATCTCCACGGGCGGCAGCGCCTGGTCGCCCAGGATGCCCACGGTGAGCTCGCGCCCCTTGGCGAAGCGCTCGATCATCACCTCGGTGTCGTACTGCGCCGCGTCGCGCACGGCCGGCTCCAGCTCGGCCTGCTCGTTGACGACGTGGATGCCCACGCTGCTCCCCTGCCGCGACGGCTTGACGATGCACGGCAGCCCCACCAGGTCCTCGATGGTGTCCGGATCGTACGCGAACTCGGGCGCCCGGGCCACGCGCCAGGGGAGGGTGGGCACCTGGGCGTCGCGCAGCAGGCGCTTGGTGACGTCCTTGTCCATGGCGATCCCGGAGCCCAGCGGCCCGCTCCCCGTGTAGGGAATGCCGACGAGCTCCAGCAGCGCCTGCACGGTGCCGTCTTCGCCGTCGCCGCCGTGCAGGGCCAGAAAGGCCAGCTCGGCCTCGCGCAGCTCCCGCACCTGCGCCAGGTCGATGAGCGGCAGCGCGCGGTCCAGGCTCTCCGGGGGCGCGCTCTTCACCCCGCCGGGAAGCAGGTCCCCCTCCTCCGCCCCGGGGACGAAGCCCGCCGCCGTGTCCACGGTGGACACCTGGTGCCCGCGCTCCCGGAGCGCCTTGACGATCGCCAGTCCCGACGCCAGCGACACTTCCCGCTCCGCACTCGTCCCCCCCATCAGCACGGCGATCTTCATCCACCCGTCTCCCGGTTGCTCGTCGTAATCAGGTTGCGCGCACCGCGGGCGTACGCACGAAGCGTACGCGGGCGCGCGAGGCGCCCTCCCCGGCCCCCGCCCGCACAAACTGCGTGCGGAGAGGAGAGAACTGCACCCGGGCCGAAGGTTCAGTCGCGCTTCGATTGGCGGTGGCGCGCACCCATGGACGCCCCCCGGTCGCGGCAGACCATCCGCAGTGCCGCTCTACGTGAACCGTGTGTCAGCGGTTTTGCGCATGCGAACGTCCGGCGCCCGGGCGCACGTTGCAGGCTATTCCCTGTTCCCTGTTCCCTGTTCCCTGTTCCCTATTCCCTTCCCCGCGTCCACACCGCAACTTGTCGCACCCCGCGGAGCGCGGGGCGAGCCGCACCCCAGCCCCAGCAGACGATGGCGACGCATCAGCTACCCGAGACCGAGTGGATCTGGCACGACGGAGAGTGGATTCCCTGGCGCGAGGCCACGGTCCACGTGCTCGTCCACTCGCTGCAGTTCGGTTCCTCGCTGTTCGAGGGGATCCGCTGCTACGAGACGCCGGGCGGGCCCGCCGTCTTCCGGCTGGATGCGCACCTGCGGCGGCTGCGCGACTCGGCGAAGATCTACCGCATGGACATCGCCGACCGCATTCCCGCCATCGCCGCGGCGTGCACGGAGATCGTGGCGCGCAACGGCCTGCGCGAGTGCTACATCCGCCCCATGGTGATGCGCGGCTACGGCGCGGCGGGGCTGTCGCCCATCGGCAGCCCGGTGGAGGTGTACGTCGCCTGCTGGCCGTGGGGCACCTACCTGGGCGAGGGCGCGCTGGAGAAGGGCGTGGACGTGAAGGTCTCCAGCTGGCAGCGGCAGGAGCCCAACACCTTCCCCGCCGGCGCCAAGGCCGCCGGCAACTACCTGAACTCGCAGCTGGGGCGGCTGGAGGCGCTGGAGGACGGCTACGCGGATGCCATCGCGCTGGGCCCGGGCGGATTGGTGAGCGAGGGGACGGGGCAGAACGTGTTCCTGGTGCGCGACGGCGAGCTCGTCACCCCCGCGCTGGACGGCACCAACCTGAACGGGATCACGCGCGACAGCATCATCGCCATCGCGCGGGAGATGGGGATCGCGGTGCGCGAGCAGGCGGTGCCGCGCGAGTGGCTGTACCTGGCGGACGAGCTCTTCTTCACCGGGACGGCCAGCGAGGTGACGCCCATCCGCAGCGTGGACCGCATCCCCGTGGGCGACGGGCGGATGGGACCCCTCACCCGGCGGCTGCAGCAGCGCTACCTGGACCTGGTCTGCGGCCGCGCGCCGGACACCTTCGGCTGGCTGACGCGGGTCCCCGAGCTTGCGGTGGCCGCGTAGGCGGCTGCCTGGCATCGCCGGTTCCCGCTCGGCGGGGCGGCGCAACGAAGCCCGGCCGGACGGAGTGGTTGGATGAACTCCGTCGATACGACTCTGCCGACTCCGCGTGAGGCCTGTTCTTTCTGCGGATCTGGGATGAGCTTCCCGGCAGGGGGTGGGGGCGTCGAAAGAAGAACCGCAGCGGCCGGTCCGGCCCGCTGCGGTTCTGTCGTTTGCCCGCAGGATCATGCTGCCGCTACGGGGCGATGCTCAACCGCCTCGAGGCGGCACCGGGCTCTGCTTCCGCCACGGCGCGAAGCGCCTGCGAAACTTCGCCCTCGGCCAGGATCACCTGCATCGCCTGCCGGGCCGCATCTCGCGCGACGACGTGAAGGGCGTTTTCGCTGAGCGCGTCGAGCCGCGCCTCGAGTGCCTTGATCTGGCTGGAAAGCTCCGCGCGTTCCCGGACGTGGTCGAGGTGCATCTGCTGCATCCTCTCGTCGAACCGCTGAACGGCGGTCTTGATCTCGGTGATGACGGTGGTCGTCTCGCGGTTCAGGCTCTCGAACCTGACGGTCGTGGTCACGATCTCTTTATAGAGGTCCGCGACTCGCTGTCCCAGGTCGGAGAGACTGCTCATCGGCACTCACGGCGGAAGGTGTCGTGGAATACGGCATACCCGCGGTGCGCGCCCAGTCCCGGGCGGCGGTCAGTTCGGCGATGAACGCGTCGATGGATCGTCCCAGACGGTCGTTCGCCGCGCGTGCTTCGTCGAGCAAGGATTCCAGCATGACCATCTGCTCACCTCCGAGCGTGGAGTGGGCGTCGAACTCCTGAGCCGCACGAGGCTCCTGGGGGTTCGGCAGCGCCACGCACTCAAACTAGAACAGAGTAAACACCCCGTCAAGGCCCCTCCTGCACGCTTTGCGAGCGCGACGGCTCCAGGGGATCGGCCCGTCGCCAGCCCGACAGGGCCGCGTCCTCGCGGCGAGCCTCGGCGAACCCGGGCGAGGGCTACGCGGCCGCCTCCCCCGCCCCGCCGCCCACCGCCTCCTTCACCTTCCTGGCCAGCGACGCGCCGAAGCCGGGGAGGGCGGCGATCTCCGCCTCGGAGGCGGCGGCCACGCCGCGCAGCGAGCCGAAGCGCGCCAGCAGCGCCTTCTGCCGCGACGGGCCCACGCCGGGGATGGTGGCCAGCTCCGAGCGGATCGTGCGCTTCGTGCGCAGCTTGCGGTTGTAGGTGACGGCGAAGCGGTGCGCCTCGTCGCGCAGGCGCTGCAGCATGCGCAGGGCGTGGCTGCGGCGCGGCAGGCGGATGCTGTCGGAACGGCCGGGAAGGAAGATCTCCTCCTCCTTCTTGGCCAGGCCGATCACCGCCTGCTGCGGGAAGTCGAGCCCCTCCAGCGCCTTGAGCGCCGCCCCCAGCTGTCCCTTGCCGCCGTCGATCACCGCCAGGTCCGGCAGCGGCTTTCCTTCCTCCACCCGGCGGCCGAACCAGCGCGTCACCGCCTCGTGCATGGAGGCGAAGTCGTCGTTCCCCCACTCGCCGCGGATCTTCATCTTGCGGTACTCGCCCTTGGCGGGCTCGCCGTTCTCGAAGAACACCGCGGACGCCACCACCTCCGTCCCCTGCGTGTGCGAGATGTCGAAGCACACCATGGTGCGGGGCACCATCGGCAGCTCCAGCACCTCCTGCAGCTCGTACAGCGCGTCGGGGGCGCGCTCGGCGGCGGCGTTCCCCATCAGCTTGCGCTCTTCCAGCAGGTGCCGCGCGTTCTGGTCCGCCAGCGCCACCAGCTGCACCTTCTCCCCGCGCTGGGGGACGTGCAGGCGCACGGCGCGGCGCGCCTGCCCGCGCAGCAGCTCCTCCAGCACCGCGCGGTCCTCGAAGTCCATCCCGAAGTAGACCTCCGGCGGCATTCCGTCCGGGTCGCGGGACAGCCGGTCCGCGTACACGCGGATGGCGAAGGCGGAGAGCGCCTCCTCGTCCCCTTCGTCCTGCAGGTTGCTGAGGAACTGCGCCTCGCGGCCCAGCAGCTTGCCCTCGCGGATCTGCAGCACCACGCCGCACGCCTCCGCGCCGTCGCGCGCGAACCCGACGATGTCGCGGTCGCTGCCGGAGATGTCCACGATCTGCTGCCGCTGCTCCAGCGCCTCCAGCTGGCGGATGGCGTCGCGCAGCTCGCCCGCGCGCTCGAAGTTCATCTCCTGCGCGTGCCTCTGC
>DATAAG010000068.1:0-1960 GCA_036260235.1 Longimicrobium sp. | reverse complement strand
CGTCCACGCGCGCAACCCCAGCGCGGGCACCTCGACCGCCACCATCTCCAGCGGCGCCGCCGTCCCCGCCTCCACCACGCGGCCGGCGATCTCCCCCGGACGCTGGGCGGCGAGCGGGATGGGCAGGAGGGAGAGGGCGAGCAGGAGGATCGGCGCGAGCCGCGGCGCCCCCCTCTCCCGTCCTCTCCCCCACAAACTGCGTGGGGGAGAGGAGACCGGCTCGGACGAGTTTCGGGCGCGGCAGCAGAGCCCGAGCCACGCCCCCTCCGGGCGCGCACCAGGCGCCCACCTCCCCCAAAAACCCCTGGGGGAGGTTGGCGAGTCTTGCGAGCCCGGAGGGGGCGAGCCCGGAGGGGGCGAGCCCGGAGGGGGCGAGCCCGGAGGGGGCGAGCCCGGAGCGGGTGCGGCGGGGACTCTGCGGACCGCGGCTGATCGTCCTCGCCCTCTGCCTCCTCCCATCGTCCCTCACGGCCCAGCGTCCCGGCGAGATCGCCGGGCGGGTGGTGGAGGCGGGGACGGCGGCGCCGCTGGAGATGGTGGCCGTGGAGGTGCCGGCGCTGGGGATGCGCGCGTGGACGGACGGCGCGGGACGCTTCCGCTTCCGCGGGCTGGAGCCGGGATCGCATCGCCTGCGCCTCTCCCGCGCCGGGTACGCCGCGCGGCAGGTGGAGGCGACGGTGCGCAACGGCGAGACGGCGTGGCTGGAGGTGCAGCTCGCGCCCGCGGCCGTGGCGCTGGAGACCGTGCGGGTGACGGCGGAAGCGGCCGTGCCGGAGGGCGGTACCCGCGTCTCGCGCGAGGAGATCGAGGCGAGCGGGGCCCGCACCGCCGCGGAGGTGCTGGAGCGCGTCCCCGGCGTCGTCGTCCGCTCCACCGGCGCCACGGGCGAGCAGACGGTGAGCATCCGCGGGAGCACGGCGGACGCGGTGCTGGTGCTGGTGGACGGCGCCCCCCTGAACGATCCCGTGACCGGCGAGGCGGACCTGGGCGCGGTGCCGGCGCAGTCCATCGGCCGCGTCACCGTCCTTCCCGGCGCGCGGTCCGCTCGGTACGGCGCGCGGGCGGCGGCGGGCGTGGTGCTGATCGAGACGCGCGCGGCGGAGGTGCGGCGCGCCGCGGAGCTCTCCGCCGGCACCCTCGGCGAGCGCGCCGGCCGCGGCGAGTGGGGCGGCGCGGCGCGCGGCCTCGTCCTGCAGGCGGGCGGCGAGGCGCGGGAGATGGACGGCGCGTTCGACTACGAGCGTGATCCCAACGACCCGCAGGTGGTGCGGCGGGTGAACGCGGACCTGGCCGAGTGGAGTGCGTTCGGCGCGCTGGCGGGCGAGGTGGCGGGCGGAGAGCTGCGCGTGCGCGGGGGATGGGAGGCGCTGGACCGCGGGTTGCCGGGGACGGGCCACACGCCGTCGCCGGAGGCACGGCAGGAGATGGCGCGCGGCCGCGGCTCCCTCGCCTGGCGCCGGTCCGGTGAGCGCGGATCGGTCTCCGCGCTCCTTTCCGGCGCCGCGCAGCGCGTGCGCTACGCGGACCCGCTGCCGCCGTTCGGCGTGGCGTACGACGACACGACGCGGGCGCGGGTGGCGACGGCGCGGGTGGAGGCGGAGCGGCTGGCGGACGGCCCCCTGCTACGCGGGTGGGGCGGGGGCGTGGAGCTTTCCCGCCAGCGGGTGGACGCGGGCGGGCTTTCGCAGGGGGCACCGCGGACGCGGACGGACGCCGGCGCCTTCGCGCACGCGTCGGGCGGCCTCGGCCGTTTCACGCTGGCGGCGGAGGGGCGCGTCGACCGGGACGGGCTGACGGGGGACGTCTACCTCAGCCGCGCGGTGACGGTGGGCGCGACGGCCGGCATCGTCCGCATCCACCTGGCCAACCGCAGCAGCTACACCCCGCCCTCGCTGGGCGACCAGTTCTTTCGCGCGGGCGTGGGCGTGGAGCCGAACCCGGACCTGCGCGCCGAGCGCAT
>DATAAG010000067.1:0-2659 GCA_036260235.1 Longimicrobium sp. | reverse complement strand
CCCCCCCCCCCCCCCCCGGGGGGGAGCCGGCGGGCGCCTTTTCATGCGCGGGCCAGTAAACATCTGACGAGGAACGGAAACACTTGATTTCAATAATTCGTCCGTTTATGTATAGAGACGGATGGTTTTCCTCTCACCCCCTGCACGGAGCTACACGGATGATGCGGTCGAAGAGCAGGATCTGGCTGGCGGGCATGCTGCTGGTGAGCGGCCTGGGCGGTTTCGCGCTGGAAGGGCCCGCGGGAGTCGGGCGCCTGGAGGCGCAGAGCGGCTGCGGCATGTTCAACGGCAACCTGTGCAACACGCAGTGCAACCGCGAGTGCACCAACGGCAGCTGCTGCGACACTTCGTACTACTACTATTCGCAGCCCGTTGACCACGAGTAGCCTTCCGGGCCGCGCACCGGAGACGCTCGACGGGTTCACCGTTCCCACCGGGGTGGCCGCGGGCCGCCCCGGCGGGGAGCCGGCGGAACCTTCCGCGCCCGCGCGCCACCCCGACCGACTTGCGGCCGCCGCCTGCTTTGCGCTGCTGGCCGTTTTTGCCTGGCGCACCGTGCTGGTGACGCTGGCACCCCAGCCCGGTGCCGGGCTCGCCACGCTGCAGGCGGCTGCCGTGGCCGACGAGCGCGGCGCCGTGGTGGTGGCCGGGCGGCCCGGTGATCCGCCCGCGCCGGCCTTCACGGTCCCCGTGCCCGAGGGCCAGCTGCCCATTCCCGTACGCCACGTGCGCGTAGAGCCGGGGAGCGGCGCCAGGGAGATGGCGGCGCTGGCCCGCTCGCTGGGCCACTCCGTTCCCCTGACGGTCACGCTGGACGCGCAGGGGCAGGTGGCCCGCGTGTCCACGTCCCCCGCCGCGGGCGCGCCACGCACCGCGCTCGCCACCCCCTGAGCAGAGAAGCGGTCGCGTGAAGCTCCTTCGTCGCCTGCAGCCGGCAGCGCTCCTCCTGGCCGCCCTCGCCGCCACCGCGTGCGAGCCGCGGAATTCCGCCCGCGGGGGCGCGGCCGCCGCCGACACCGCCGCTTGGACCCTCTCCGCCGAACCGGTGGCGCAGGCCGGGGAGATGGGCAGGACCGCCCTGTACCGGGTGTACAGCGGCTACCTGGCACCCGACGGCGGGTTCGTGGTCGGCAACTCGGGAACGGGGCAGGTGCTGTTCTTTGCCGCGGACGGGCGGCTCGCGCGCGCCACCGGCCGCCGGGGCGCGGGCCCGGGCGAGTTCCAGAGCGTCTCGTGGGTGCACCGCCTGCCGGGCGATTCCACGCTGGTGTTCGACATGCGCGGCAGCCGGTTCTCCGTCCTGGACGGCGCCGGGCGCTACGCCCGCTCGTTCTCGGCGCGCATCCCCGGCCGCTCGCTGCGCCCGCTGGCGGTGTACCCCGACGGGACGCTGCTGATGGCCGAGGAGGGCCGCTTCGACCCCCGCCGCGCGGCCGGGCTGCTGCGCGACAGCATGGCGCTGTTCCGCATGGACCGGCAGGGCGGCATCGTGGACACCCTGGCCACCCTCCCGGGGTCGGAGTGGGTGAACTACGGGGACGGGAGCAGCTACCGCACCACGCAGCTGACGTTCGGCCGCACCGGGCACGTCGCGCTGACCGGCGACCGGCTGGTGTACGGCTCGTCGGAGGCGCCGGAGCTCACCGTCCGGCCCCCCGGCGCGGCGCCGGAGACCCGGCTGCGCCTGCCGGTTGCGCCGCGCCGCCTGGAGAGCGCCGAGCTGGACGCCCACCTGGACGAGATGGTGCAGGGGCTGCGCGGCGCGCAGCGCGACGCCACCCTGCGCACGCTGCGCGAGATCCGGCTGCCCACGGACGCGCCGCTCTTCACCGAGCTGCGGGGGGACCGGGCGCAGCACCTGTGGGTGCAGCTGGCCGCGCCCCACGGCGCGCGGAGCGCCCGGTGGGTGGTGTTCGCGCCGGACGGCCGCGCCGCCGGCAGCGTGCTGCTGCCCGCGGGCGCCCGGCTGCTGGACGTGGAGGGCGACCGCGTGCTGTTGAAGCTCGCGGACGCGGACGATGAGGAAACCGTTGCCATCTACCGGGTGAACAAGCCATGATCCGCATGCTCCTTCTGCTCGCCGCCCTCCTCTTCGTGGGCGCGGCCTCGGTGCAGCTTACGCGCGACACGCGGCTCGCGCTGCGCGCCGGCGAGCCCCTCGCGCGCACGCTGGAGGTGCCGGCGCGGAGCGGCGCCTCCATTCTGCTGGTGCTGCAGGAGCAGGACTGCTCCGGCGCCGACGCGCTGGTGGAGCGGTGGGACGGCAACCGGCCCGCGGACGCCCGGCTGGAAGTGCTGGTGGTGGGCGGCAGCGCGAACGTGGACCGCCTGCGCAAGCGCCTGGCCGGCTTTCCGGACGTGGAGGTCCGCGCCATCAGCCACGACGACGGCGCCCTGGCCGGCGCCAAGCTGGGGTATCGCCAGACGCCGTTCGCCGTGTTCTTCGACAACCGCGGCCGCGTGGCCGGCTCGTCGCCCGGCAGCCGCAACCTGCCGCCGCGGGTGCTGCGGGACCTGATGATCGTTCCGTCCTGAGAGCTCCGCCGGGGTGGCGCTCCTCCATCCCGGGGAAACGGCGGCCGCTTCACCGCCGGCGATGGCGCGTTCTCCCGAGCGCGGACGGCGGTTCACCCGGTACGCGGAGGGCGCGGAGCAGTCT
>DATAAG010000066.1:0-14938 GCA_036260235.1 Longimicrobium sp. | reverse complement strand
TCCACGTCGCGCGGCAGCACGAAGGAGCGGGTGAAGGTGCCGTAGCGGCGCTCGGCCAGGTGCCAGCGGCCCTGCTCGCCCTCGGTGCGCTGCTCGCGCTTCTCGCCGCGGATGGTGAGGACGTTGTTCTCCACGTCCAGCTCGATGTTCTCGCGGCGCAGCCCCGGCATCTCGCAGACCACGCGGATCTCGCGCTCGGTCTCGATCACGTCCGTCTCCGGCGCGCGCATCAGGGTGTTGCCGTTGGCCGTGCGGCCCGCGTTGCCGAAGAACGTGTCGAACAGCTGGTCGAACGGCTCGGCGTAACGGGTGCTGGTGGGATACAGTGCCATGGTCGTTTCCTCCGGTTCGGTGCTCCGAAAGTCTCGACGGTGTCGATCGATCAAGGCGTCGGATGCACCGTCTCATCCGCGCCGGCTGCCCGGGGAAAAGGCAACCGGCATACCGCTCCGGTTCGGCCAAACCGGCAAGCAGGCTTTCGGATTGACAGGGTTGGTCTGCAGTGATGACAGACGAGTGCCTGATGCGCCGGGGCTCATCCACCGCCACAGGATAGGAGGAGTCGGTGAGGCAGAAGATGCTGCGCAAGGGGCTGTTCGCGGCCGTGACGGCAGCGGCGCTGGGTTTCGGCGCGTCGCAGGCGTTCGCCACTCCCTCGGACGTAAAGAGCGCAGGGGAGTGTAACCCGTGGGATGAAGCACGGTGCATGGAGTGGTGCCAGTCTCAGGGGGCCGACGGCGGCACGTGCGACCCGGGCTATGTAAATCACTGCCGGTGCGTCTGGTGGTAGACAACTGACGCCGGCATCGACCGGGGAGGCCCCTTCTCCGGCATGATCGCGGGAGGTGCGTGACCATACACGCGCAAAAGGCCGGGACCGCTTTCGCGATCCCGGCCTCGCTGCATCATGCGTCGTGCGTCCTTATCCATACTCACGCACTCACGCACTCACGCACTCTTCCTACCGGCACTCCTCGCTCACCACCTGGCCCTCGATGACCACGGCGCAGACGTGCGAGGTGTACTCGAACGGGTCGCCGTCGAAGACCACCACGTCGCCGTCCTTGCCCTGCTCCAGCGAGCCCAGGCGGCGGTCCTGGCCGATGATGCGCGCGGCGTCGATGGTGATGGTCCGCAGCGCGTCCTCCATCGACAGCCCGTTGGCGGCGGCGATGGCGGCCTCGAAGAGCACCACGCGCGTCTTGGGGACGTACCCCTCGTAGCCGCTCTGCAGCGCCACGGGAATGCCGGCCTCGCGCAGGCGGCGCGCCGTCTCCAGCGTGGCGTGCCCCGTCTCGCCGCCCAGACGCACCATGGTGGGGTGAAGGATGACGGGGACGCCGGCGCGGCGGATCTCGTCGATCACCATGTAGCTCTCGGCGGCGCCGTCCAGCACCAGGTCGAACCCGAACTCCTCCTGCAGCCGCAGCGCGGCCAGGATCTCCGGCACCCGCTGAGCGGTGATGAGCGCCGGCACCTGGCGGTTCAGCACGCGGGCCAGCATCTCCAGCCCCAGGTCCCGCGCCCCCGAGCCCTCCTGGCCCCCGCCGCCACCGCCCCCGCGGTTCGCGTTGCCGCCGCCGGTGGTGCGGGGCTCGTTCGTGGCGCGGTCCGCGGTCCGGGGGTTGGCCGCCGCGGCGGCGCGGTCGCCGTCACGGATGGTGGGCGTATCGCCACCCTCACCGCCGCCTCCGCCACCGCCGCCACGGGGGGTGCCGCCGGTGCCGCCCCGGCGGCGGTCGTACTCGCGCGCCTTCTGCAGCTCCGCGCGCAGCAGGGCGACGCCGCGCGAGCGCGTCCCCGCGTTGCGGAAGTTGTTCGTCACCTGCGGGCCCAGGGTGAAGGCGACCATCGTGGTCGTATCCACCAGCGCCTCGCCCACGTCGTCGCCGCGCGTCTTGACCACCATCGTCTGGCCGCTCACCAGCGCGCCCGGGCCGTGGCCGGTGTGGATCGTGGTCACGCCGTAGCCGCGCAGCCACTCCACCAGCTGCTCGCGGGCGTTGTACGCGTCGATGGCACGCAGCTCGGGGGCGATGGCCTCGTTGCGGTCCAGCTGGTCCTGGTCGTGGGGCTGGTTCATCGCCCCGGCCAGGCCCACCACGCTGTGGGCGTCGACCAGCCCCGGCGTCACCACGCGGCCGCTCAGCGTGCGGTAGCCGGCGGGGATCTGCACCTCCGCCGCCGTCCCCACCCGCTCGATCTTTCCGTCCGCTCCGACGAGCACCACGCCGTCGCGGATGGGCGCGCCGGCCATGGTGTAGACCGTCTCGCCGCGCACGGCCACCTGCGCCTCCGCGCCCGCCGCGCCGAACGCCAGCGCCGCCGACGCGAGCGCGATTCCGTTGATCCGCCGCATCAGTGGCCCTCCTCGCCGTCGTGCGTGTGCATGATCGCGCCGTCGAACACGTTGGGCCCGCCGATGGCGAACTCGCGGTCCGCGGGGTTCGCCAGGTCGAACACCCTGTTCCCCTCCACCCAGGTCTGCTCCACGTGCGTGTACACGCTCAGCGGGTCGCCAGAGAGGATGATGAAGTCCGCGTCCTTGCCGGGCTCCAGCGTCCCCACCCGGTCCTCCAGCCCCATCATCCGGGCGCCGGCGATGGTCAGCGCCTCCAGCGCCCACTCGCGCGACATCCCCAGGCGAACGCCGAAGCCGGCGGAGCGCAGGAAGAAGCGGCTGTCGGTGATGCCGTCGTCGGTGTGAAAGGCGGTCAGCACCCCCGCCTGCTCCAGCACGCGGCCGTTCACGTTGCTGAAGTCCAGCGTCTCCAGCTTGCCGCCGGGAGAGTCGAGGATGATGATGCTGGCCGGCGCGCGCGCGGCGGCGATCTCGTCCGCCACCTTGTACGCCTCGCTCACGTGCTGCAGCACGATGCGAAAGCCGAACTCCCGGCTCAGCCGGAGCGCGGTGAGGATGTCGTCCGCGCGGTGGGTGTGGAAGTGCACCACGCGGCGGCCGTCCAGCACCTCCGCCAGCCCCTCCAGCTCCAGGTCGCGCGGGGTCACCCGCTCCGGGCCGCCGGCGGTGCGGATCTTTTCCCGGTACTCCTGCGCGCGGACGAAGCGCTCGCGCACGATGGCCGCCGCGCGCCCGCGCGTGTTGGGGAACGGCGGCTCGCCGCGCGGGTTGGTGCCGTTGGCCATCTTCATCCCGCCGCACACCTCGCGCAGCACGTCGCGGCAGAAGAGCAGGTCGTAGATGTCGGTGCCGTCGCGCAGCTTGAGGTACGCGGTCTGGCCGCTCATCAGGTGGCCGCTGCCGGGCATCACGTTCACGGTGGTGACGCCGCCGGCCTGCGCCTTCTGGATCCCCTCGTCGCGCGCGTCGATGGCGTCCAGGATGCGGACGGACGGGTGCATGGGGTTGCTGCGGTCGCCGCCGTCGCCGCCGCCGATGTGCGAGTGCGTGTCCACCAGGCCGGGCATGATGGTCTTGCCGGTGGCGTCGTGCACCGTGGCGCCTGCGGGGATGGGCGTCTCCGGCCCGCCCACCGCGGTGATCCTGCCGCCCTGCACCACCAGCACGCCGTTCTGGATCGGCGGGCCGGAGATGGGGAGGATGGTGGCGCCCCGCCACGCGTGCGGCGGCTCCTGCGCGTGCAGCGGCAGGGCGGCCGCGGCGGCGGTCACGAGCGCCGCCGTCAGGGTACGTCTCATGAGGGAATAGGGAACAGGGAATAGGGAATAGCCAGCAACGACGGGTGTTGCGGCTACCAGCAAGACGTCGCCGGTGCGGCGCCTGACGATGATGTGTGTCGTTCGGATACAATATACGAACGTCCGTCCGGCTCGCCAGAGAAGACGGTGAAGAAATTAGCACCCGGAGATGCGGAGCGATCTTGAGCGGACCGGATGGGCGCACCTAAAAAGACATAAAGTTTACAAACAACGTCCCCTGGCGTATGAGTAGAGGATGAATGCACGCCGGCGAACTGCCCCCGGCGCCGCGGCCATCCTCCGATGAAAGGAAAACGATGTTCAGCCACCTCCGCGCCATCTCACGCCGCTGGCTGGTGACCGCCGCCGCGCCGGCCCTGCTCGCCGTCCCCGCCGTCGCGCTCGCTTCCGAGCCGGCCGCGCCTGCTGCTGCGAATCCGGCGGATGGAAACCCTGCGTCCGCACGGTTCCTGTCGTTCAAGATCTACGAGTACTATTCCGACGCATCCAAGACCACCCACGTGGGACAGGCGACCCGCGACTGCGAAGGCGTCTACACCCTTGAATCCGGCTACGCCACGCCGTATTACGACGTACACAATCTGCCCTGCCCCTCCTGACGCGGCTTCTACTACTGACGCGGCGAGTTAGCTCAATGCGACCGCGGCACGGCGCTTTGCCGTGCCGCGGTTGTTTGTCGGCGCCGGAATGTGTCTACCGGCATCGGTCTGCGTTCGCGGGCCCCTCCCCCCGGCTCCTCCCCGCTCGTTCCTCGCGGAGAGGGGGGGAACTTCGTCGCGCGGAGGCTGGCTCGGCGTGCGGGCAGCGCCCCCTCCGGGCTCGTAAACCTCGCCCACCTCCCCCAAAACCCCTGGGGGGAGGTTGGGGTGGGCGCCAGGGTCGTGCGCTTCAGCAGGCATCCGGCCGCCCGCGGGCCCTCCCCGGTCCGTCCCCGCTGGTTCGTTGCGGAGAGGGGGAAAGCGGTTCGTCGTACACCCGCGGAGCGCGGCTCGTGCGTCCGCTGCACCGCTCGTCACAGCGGGATGGTACGCGAGGACGGGCGATGGCAGCTTGATCGTGGGCTCCGGAGGCGCGGACGAAACGGCTTCTCCCGCCGCGGGTCCCGTAACGTGCAACCCGGGATCGGGAGATGAAGAAGCTGACGCTGAACCTGGACGAGCTGGAGGTGGTCTCGTTCGACACCTCGCGGCTCACGAAGGATAACGGGACGGTGCAGGGATACGAGTGGGCGTGGAGCGACGACTCCGTCTGTCCGACGGTGACGCCGGGGCGGCCCCCGCTCTACTGAACGCCATGAGCGGGTGAACTCGACCGCGGCACGGCCCATACTACCGGTCCATTTTATGCGTTTGCGTGCGGACGCCGGGGCCGGCGAAATCCCTGCGCGTGTCCTGGCCTGCCTACGCGATGCCCGCGCCCTGACGAAAGCACGAATACCGCCGTGATCCACACGGTGGCGTGCCTCCCTCGCACGGAAGGATGAGCATGCTGAACCGCATCCGCGCCGTTACCCGCCGCAGGCTCGCGGCAGCCCTCGCAACGGCCCTGCTCGGGGCATCCCTGGCGGCGCCGGCGTCCGCGCCGGCCGCGAAACTGGGGTGCGACCCCAACACGGAAGAGTGCTCGACAAACTACATCTTCTACTCGAGCCCGACGAAGGTCGAAATCGTGGGCACCGGGACGCTGGACTGCAACGGCAGTTACTCGACGACCAGCGGCTACGCGACCCCGTACTTCGACGAGCACTACATGCACTGCCCGTACTGATCCCTCTGCGGAACCGCGCCTGTACCGCCAAGCCCGTCCGGCAACACCGGACGGGCTCCTCGTTCTGCCCCCTACTCCCTCAGGCGCATCACCCACCGGTACGCCTGGATCTCGTCGCGCTCGAAGCCGTCCACGCACCCCCACAGGTACAGCTGGAAGATGCGGTACGCGGCTTTGCCCCAGCGGCGCTCGATCTCGTCGCGGTTGCGGTCCAGGTTGCGGGCCCAGTGCAGCGTGGTCATCAGGTAGTTGTGGCGGTCGTTGACCACGCTCTCCACCTCGAACGGGCTGCGCGCCACCTCCCCCAGGTAGTCGTGCAGGCAGAGCGGCGAGCCGTTGCCGCGAAAGATGTAGCGCTCGAAGAACGCGGACACGTCGTACTTCTGCCGCGTGGCGCTGGCGTCCAGGCACACGCGCCCGCCGGGCCTGAGCAGCCGCGCGTAGTGCCGCAGCGTGCCGCCGTAGTCCGGCAGGTGCTCCGTCACCCCCAGGTTCACGATCCCGTCGTACCGCTCCGCCGGGCGATGTCGGAAGAGGTGCTCGCGCACCACCTGGCACGGCAGCCCCTCGCGCTGGATGAGGGCCGCGACGAACTCCTGCGACTCGCGCGAGATGGTAAGGCTGGTGACGCGGATGCCGCGCCGCCCGGCGTGCTGCGTGAAGGCGCCCCATCCGCCCCCCACGTCCAGCACGCGGTCCCCCGGCTTCGCGCCGATGGCGTCCAGCGCGAAGTCCAGCTTGCGGGTGATGGCGTCCTCCAGCGGCTCGTCGTCCGCGGCGAAGACGCCCTGGCTGTAGCAGCGATGGCGGCCGTCCAGGAAGAGCAGGTAGAACTCCGGCTCGCGGTCGTAGTGCTCGGCGATGAAGGCGCGATCGCTGGCCACCTGCCCGAAGAGGAGGGGCCGCACGAAGCGCATGGCGGAGCGGATGGGGTGCCGGTCGCTGAACATGGAGCGCAGCGCCAGCAGCGGCTTGATCTCGCCGACCACGTCCAGCGCGCCGGCCAGGTACGCCTCGCAGACGGCCATGGCGTCCATCGTGGCGAGGGCGGCGGCGCCGCGGCGGTCGTTCACCACCAGGGTGGCGGCGGGCTCGCCACGGCCGAAGAGGGCGGGCTCGCCGCCGGGAAGCTGCAGCGCGAACGAGGGCGCCCCCCGCGCCGCCATCCGCTCGTACCCGTCCTGGACCATCCGTACCACGCGGTCGAACGAGCCCATTTGTGCTGCCTCCGGAGACTGGTGTGAAAAAGCAAGGGAATAGGGAATAGGGAATAGCCTGCAACGGCAGCGGGTCCGCGGCGGTAATGCCCTGGAGCGTGCCATCGAGCACGGGCGAGAAGGTCCTTGGGTCGGCGCCAGGCTTCTGCGCGAAAAGCCGGGTCCTCGCGGCGCCTCCCTCAGGAAAACAACGAGACCGTCATCAACCCTTACGCCCGCTATTCCCTATTCCCTATTCCCTCGCCCTTCACCCACTCCGCCAGCGCCTCCCGCGCATACGCGTATCCCACCTCCGCGATCTCGTCCATCTGCTCGAACGCCATCAGCGCGAACGGCTCGATGGGCGGGCGAAGGCAGAAGTCCGCCTGCGACAGCGCCTCCTTCTCGCGCCAGCTGCTGTGCAGCAGCGAAGCGCGCATCGCCACCTCCATGATCCCCGGGAACTGCAACGGCCCCGTCGCGGGGCGCCAGAAGCGGCCGCGCAGCATCTCCCACCCGGTGGGCACCCGCTCCGCGGTGAAGCTGGCGTCCTCCTCCAGCGAGACCTCCGAGGCGATCACGATGCCCACGCCCTGCTCGCGCATCACGTCCGCGGGGAGGTTGTTGAGCAGCGCGCCGTCCACCAGCAGGTGGTTCCCCTCCAGCACCGGCGGGGCGAAGACGGGGATGGAGGCGCTGGCCAGCACGTACTTGCGGAGGAGGCCGGTGCGGTGCACCCCCATCTCGGCCGTGGTGAGGTTGCTGGTGACGCAGAAGTACGGCGTCCACAGGTCCTCGATCTCCGCGTCGCCGTAGACGCGCTCGCCGCACACGCCCGCCAGCCGGTTGTCGACGAGGGAGACCATCGGCACCGTGAGCTGCTTGTGCGGGCGCCACTCCAGGTAGATGCGGCGGTTGACGGCGAGCAGCTCGTCCGGGGGAACGCCCAGCGCGTACTGCGCCGCCACCGCCGCACCCATGCTGGTGCCGCCGATGAAGTCCACCGGCACCCCCGCCTCGGCCATGGCCCGCAGCACACCGATGTGCGCGAACCCGCGCGCGCCGCCGCCGCCCAGCACCAGCCCCACGGAGCGCCCGGCGAGCATGCGCCCCAGCCGCGCGAAGTCCGCCGCACCGTCCCAGCGCAGGTGCACGTGCTCGCGCACGCGCCGGCCGGCCAGCCAGCGGCGCGTGCCGGAGGGGCGCACGCGCCCGTCCGGGTGGACGATCACCAGGACCTCGTACGCGTCGGTGGCGCGGTCCTCCAGCCTGGCCAGCGCCTGCTCCACCGGGCCGGGGCCGGGGTCCTCGTCCGCGCGGGCCACCAGCAGCACCCGGTCCGCCTGGCGCATGCAGCGGCGGGTCCACACGCTGGCGCCCTCCTCCGCCTGGTAGACCACGAAGCGGTGGTCCACCTCGCGCGCCTCCAGCCACGCCATCAGCCGCGCCGCGTCGCCGCTCTCGCCCCACGCCTGCGCGATGCCGGCCTCCGCCATCCGCTCCTCCACCCCCTGCGCCGTCAGGTGCAGCGTGCGGCCGTGGGCGGCCAGCGCGGCGGCCAGGCGGTCGCAGAAGGCGGCCACCGGCGCACCGGGGCTGGCGGCGATGACGGCGACGTTGGTCACGCGCCCCTGCGTCTCCGGCCGCCCGCGCGCCATGCGGTCGATCACCAGCCGGGTGACGTGCCGCAGCGTCTGCGGCCGCCGGGCGACCAGCGTGTCGAACTCCGCGTTGGTGAAGCCGACCAGCACGGAGTCGCGCACCGCCTCCACCCGCTCGCCCCGCGGCTCGCAGCCGAAGAACGACATCTCGCCCACCATCTCGCCGCGCGCGGCCTCGCCCAGCACGCGGGTGGCGCCCCCCTTGTCGATCCGGACCGTCCGCAGCCGCCCGCTGATCACCAGGTAGAGGGCGCCGCCGGCCTCGTTCTGCTCGAAGAGCAGCTCGCCGCGGCGGCGGTGCACCCACTCCGCCATCCCGTCCAGCTCGGAAAGGAGCTCGCCGTTCATCGTCCCGAAGACGGCGTGCAGGCGGCAGAGCAGCTGGTGGCGCTGGATGCGCTCCCACTGCGCGCGCAGCGGCGGAAAGCGGGTGGCCAGCCCGTCGCGGTCGCGGTCGTCCACGCGCGCCAGCTCGGCGTCCGTGGCGGCGCGCACCTCCACGGAGCCGCGGCTGCCGGCCAGCACCTGCAGCTCGTCCAGCGCCTCGCCGGGGCCGATCACGCGCAGCAGCGCCTCGTCCTGCCCCGGCTGGCGCTCCGCCACGTGCAGCTCGCCGGCGAGGACCAGGTAGAAGGCCGGGGGCGCCTGCCCGGTGCGGAGGAGCACGCCGCCCGCGGCAAGGTGCACGGGGCGCATGGCGGCGGCGAGCGCGTCGGCGGCCTCGGGCTCGAGCCCGGCGAAGTGCGTGGCGAGCTGCGCGTGGAAGTCGGGCGAGAGTGCCGCGGAGTCCTGCATGGGCCGTGTGGATCCGGGTACAGCGAGCCGCGGGAGCGGTCGTGGACGGGCGGCTCCCGGGGGAGGATCGCAATGTAGGTAGCACAGACGCGCAAGGGCAAGCAGGTGCCACGGATGCGCCAAAAACGGGTGATGCCACATCCGAAAAGAGAAAGAACCTCACGCAGAGCCAGCAGAGTGAGGCATTCTTTTCCAGGATGTGGTATGAAGGTGCCCCCGTCCATTCGCCGCCGTGCGGCAGGCTCAGTTTTCTTCCAGGTCCTTTCGCGGGTCCGTTCCCTCCGGCAGCACCTGGTTCAGGTTGACCTTGATGCGGTGGCCGTTCAGGACGATGACCTGATCGTAGACGCGGACTCCGCTCGGATAGTAGCCGAAGCTCCTGGACGACAGGTCCGGGTCGCTGCTGGTGCCGTGGTGCAGCACCGTCCCGTCGTGATCCAGGAAGAACCAGACGAAGTCGGCCGTGGTGCCACGGGCCGCGACCTCCGGCATGTGCTCCACGACGAGGTCCCGCATCAGCTCCGATCGCATCTGCTCCTCGCGGCGCCATCGCAGAGAACGCTCGGCGTCGGCCATGGTGATCGAATCCCGCTGCCGGCGGGTGCGCAGGTGCACCCACACGAGCTCCACCTGCCCCGGCCCCAGCACCCCCGGCGCAAAGCTGGAGACCTGCCTGGTGCTCGCGATGATCTCGTACCCGCTCAGGCCGACCAGGGCGGGCCACGTGTCGTAACGGCCCTCGTGCACCTTGCCGATCTGCCAGGCGCTGAGCCGCTGGTGCCGCTGGACGCTGCCATCCGGCGCAAGGACGAACATCAGTGCCGTGCTGTCCGTGGGGGCGGCGTGAAAGACCTCGGGATAGTGCGCGCGCACCGCCGCCACCATCTCCTCGGGCGGGCGTTCGTGCGGGAGCACGGCCTCCGGCCGGCGGGCGGGCTCCGTCTGCCCGGGCTGCATCTGCGCCTGCTGCGAGTCCGCCTGCTGCGTCTGCACGGGCGGCGGGGGCTGCGCCGGGCCGGGCGCCTTGCACGCGGCCGCCGCAAGGGCAAGAGCCGCGGCGCCGGAGCCGGCGGCGCGGAGCCACGGAACGCGGGGATGAGGCGAGGTCATGATGCGGATTCTCCTTTCACGAAGGAGGCTGGCCGGGAACGCGGTGGCGACGATCAGCCGTCAGGACGACTCCTCTCCCCTGTCCGTATCCCCGCCGTTCAGCTGCAGCAGGGCGACCGAGACGGAGCGGCCGCCCTCCAGCGCGAGCGCGAGCCTGGTCACCCGGGTGCCGGGGCGGCTCTGCAGGTCGCGCAGCCGCCGGGTGTCGCGGCTGTCGCCGTGCTGCAGCACCCGGCTGTACTCATCCACCGCGAACCAGACGAAATCGGCCGGGGTCCCCCGCTCCGCCACCGCGGGCATGTACCGCGCGAGGTATCCCCGCACAAGTTCCGCCTGCATCTGCAGCGTGCGCAGCCGCTCGCGGCGGGCCGCGGTGGCCGCCGCCAGCTCCTGCGGCGAGCGCCTCTGCACCCACAGCACGTGCACCTCCCCCGGTCCGATCACGCCCCGCCCGTAGGCGCTGTGCCGGAGGGCGCTCTCGTCCGCCTCACGGTCGCTCAGCCCGAGCAGCCGCAGCGATCGCTGGGAAAAGCCCCCGTTCAGGACGCGCACCTGCGCCGGGCTGAGGCGCGCGTGCCGCTCGATCTCTCCGCCCGGCGCAACCACGAAGAGCAGGCCCGTCGTGTCCGTGGACGCGGCCCGGAACACGCCGGGATAGTGCGCGCGCACGGCCGCCAGTTCCTCCGGCGCCCGCACGGGCGGGCGTGGGGCGGCCGACGTGCGGACCTGCGTCTGCTCGGCTTCCGGCGGAGGCTGCACCGGGCCGGGCGTCCTGCACGCCGCCACCGCCAGGACCAGGGCCGCGGCGCCGAAGCCGGCGGCGCGGAGCCGCGGAGCGCGGGCACGGGATGAGGTCATCATGCGGATTCTCCTTTCGAGAAAGGAGGGTGGCTGCAGGAACGCCGTGGTGGTGATCAGCCGGCCCGCGCCCGAGGCGCGCCGCCCCACGTCCAGCAGTAGCGCGGCGTAGGTGCGCACGTCCGCGCGGCGGGCCAGCACGCGGGCGTCGCAGTCCACCTCCACCGCCAGCCGCAGCCGACGCAGCTGCCACCAGACGGCGGGATTCCACGGCATCAACGCGACGGCGGCGAGTCCCAGCGCCAGCAGGCGCGGGTCGCCGGCCCGCAGGTGCTCGCGCTCGTGCTCCAGCAGCAGCGCGCGCACCTCCGGAGGGGCGTCGCGCACCACCCACTCCGGCAGCACGATCCGGCTGCGGAACAGCCCCACGACCGCGGGTCCCGTCCGCGGGGAAAGGAGGACGGGAACGCCGTCCACCTCCGCCGCGCGCCACGTCCGCCGCCGCCGCTGCAGCACCGCCCACGCGGCGAGCAGCGCCAGCACGGCCGCGGCGGTCGATCCCGTCCACAGCAGCGCCAGCGGCCGCTCCAGCGCCGCCACGGCGACGGAGATCCCCCGCGGCGCCCCCCCGGTGGCGGACGGGAGCTCCGGCGGCGTCTCCGGCGCGCCCGCATCGCCGGCATCGACCGCAGCGGCGACGACGGCGGGCACCGGCACGGGCTCCGGCAGCGCGCGGGGAAGCCAGCGCGCGGCGGCGGGGATCGCCAGCGTGAGGACGATGGCCGTCACCCACGCCCATCGAATCGGGCGGCCGAACCCCCGCAGCGCCCGCTCGGCCGCCAGCGCGCCGGCGACCAGCAGCGTGCCGACGGCCGCGCAGTACAGCATCCACTGAGCGATCATGGCCGCTCCATCCGCGGTGAGGTCATGATGCGGATTCTCCTTTCCCGCAAAGGAGGTCCAACGTCCCGCGCGGCGGCGCCGAACCTGTCCTGAGGCTCGGCGCCGTCCGGCGCCACCTACGGCCGCACCCCCCGCTGCCGCGGCCGGGTCTCCGTGCCCGGCCCGGCACTCTCCGGCGAGCGCTCCTTCGCCCGAACGACTTCCGTCGCCGCCAGCTCTTCCGGGGCGCGGCGCTCGCGCGCGCCCCTCTCCGTCTCCAGCACCGCCGCCGCGGGAACCCGCGCGCGGCTCACCTCGCGGGTGGCCCGCAGCTCCTCCGGCGAGAGCTTGCGGATCCACGTCACCTCCACCCGCCCGGGCCCCATCTGCCCCGGCGAGAAGGTGACCATGTCGATCACGTCCGTCGCCTCCACCTCCCTGCGGTCCAGCCAGGAGCCTTCGCCCGGGGTCACGCGCACCTCCGCGTAGCCGTCCGGGGCGCGCGTGCGCTCCCGCAGCCGCTCGTGCCGCTCCACCCTGCCGGTGGGGTCCAGCACGAAGAGCAGGTGCGCCTCGTCCGTCGCCGCGGCGCGGAAGACGTCGGGATAGTGCTCCCGCACCGCCGCCTCGATGGCCGCCCGCGAGATGCGGACGCTGGACTGCATGGCGACGACGTCGGTGGAAGACTCCTTCCGCGCCGGCGCCATGCTGACGGAGGCGGGCGCGGGGTGCACCGGGCCGGGCGTCTCGCACGCGGCGACGGCCAGGGCCAGGGCCGCGGCGCCGAAGCCGGCGGCGCGGAGGAAGGGAGCTCGAACACGGGGTTGGGTCATGATGCGGATTCTCCTTTCGAGAAACGAGGCCGGTTCGGAGAACGCGGCCGCGGTGAGCAGCCGGTCCACGGACGAGGCTCGGCGCCCCACCTCCAGCAGCAGCGCCCCGTAGCTGCGCACGTCGCCGCGGCGGGCCAGCACGCGCGCGTCGCAGTCCACCTCCACCGCCAGCCGCAGCCGGCGCAGCTGCCACCAGGCGGCGGGATTCCACGGCATCAGCGCCACCGTGCCCAGCGCCAGCGCAAGGAGGCGCGGATCGCCGGCGCGCAGGTGCTCGCGCTCGTGCTCCAGCAGCAGCGCGCGCACCTCCGGCACCGCGTCGCGCACCACCCACTCCGGCAGCACGATCCGGCTGCGGAACAGCCCCACCACGGCCGGCCCCGTCCGCGGTGACAGGAGGACGGGAACGCCGTCCACGTCCGCCGGGCGCCACTGCCGGCGCCGCCGCTGCAGCACGGTCCCCGCCGCCAGCAGCGCCAGCACGGCCAGGGCGCTGGATGCCGTCCACGCCAGCGCCAGCGGCCGGTCCAGCGCCGCCAGGTCGATCCGCTGCGCCTCCTGGAGGGCCGGCGGCCGCGACGCCGCCTCGATCGCCCCCGCGTCACCGGCGGCCGCGGGGACGCGCATCGGCAGGGGTTGCGGGGCGCGGGGGAGCCAGCGCGCGGCAGCGGGAATGGCCAGGGTGAGGACGATGGCCGCCACCCACGCCCAGCGCGTGGCCCGGCCGAGCCCGCGCAGCGCCCGCTCGGCCGCCGCGGCGCCGGCGCACAGCAGCACGCCGACGGCCGCGCAGTACAGCATCCACTGGGCGATCATGGCCGCTCCCTGGTGTCCAGGCGGAACTCCACCGGCACCTCCACCTCCGCCGCCACGGGCCGTCCGTCCTTCCGCGCGGGACGGAAGCGCGTGCCGGAGAGCACCCGCGCCGCCGCCGCCCCCGCCTCGGGATGCGACGCCGCCACCACCTGCGCGGACAGCACCTCCCCCGAGGCGGAGACGCGCACGAGCACGTGGGCATCCGCCGCCACGCCGGCCTGCCGCAGCAGCGGCGGGTACGCGGCGCCCAGCGCGCGGGCGAGATCGTGCGCGCTCGCCGGCTCGGGCGGCCGGTCGTACCCCGGCTCCGCCCCGCCTACCCGCACGCCCGCCGGGGCGAGCCGGGCTCCCTCCGCGCCGCCGGCGCGGGCGGACACCGGCGCGGACTCACGGCTCAGCCGGAACATCAGGGGAATGCGGGCGGTGGAGGCGACCGCCACCCCCCGGTGGCGCGCCGGGCGGAAGCGCGCGGCGGCGATCGCGCGCACCGCGGCCTCCCCGAACGCCGGGTGCGAGCTCTCGACGACCCGCGTCCGCGAGAGGGTGCCGTCCGCCGCCACGTGCAGTTCCAGCACGGCGGTGCCGAAGATCCCCGCGGCCCGGAACTGGGCCGGGTACTCCCGGCGCAGCGCGCGAGTCAGCTCCTCCGGGTTCGCCACGGAGACGGGCACCGTGTCGCGCGGGGAGACCGTGGCCGCACCCGGCGTGACGGCTGCCCCGGTGGGCCGAACCGTCGCCGTCCCCGGAACGATCGTCGCTTCCACCGGCCGCGTGGTCGCGGTGGCGGGAACGATCACCGCCTCCGTTCCCCTGGCCGTGGTCGCCGGGACGACCACCGCCTCGACCCCCCGCGTGGTCGCCGTCACGGGGGCGGCCACCGCCCGGGCCGTGCCCCTGATCGTCGTCGCGGTCGCGGGGGCGGGCACCGCCTCGGCCGCGCCCCCCACCGTGGTCGCCGGCGCGAGGACCGCCTCTGCACCGCGCGTGGCGGCGGCCGCGGGAACGGGCACCGCCTCCGCCGTTCCCGCGATCGTGGCGGCCGGCGAGAGGACCGCCTCGCCCCGGACCGTCGTGGCCAGCGCCGGCACCACGACCGTGTCCACGCGCCCGGCCACGGCGGCAGCCCGCTCCCCGGGCGTCGGCTGGCGAAGGGTGAAGACCGTCACCGGGTCCGGCCCCAGCTCGCCCGCCGCGAAGTGGTGCCGCTCCAGGCTGCCGCCCTGGTGCATGGCGGCGGGCGGAGGCTGGCCGGACCGCTGGCCGCGGACCGTCATCCGGTGATCGACGAGCTTGCCGCCGGCGTCGAAGTAGAGGACGACGGTGGCGCTGTCGCCCGTCCCCTGCGCGATCTGGGGGTACAGCCGCTGCACGGCCTGGCGCGGCGTGTACTCGGGGGGCG
>DATAAG010000065.1:0-4706 GCA_036260235.1 Longimicrobium sp. | reverse complement strand
GGTACTGTCATCCTGACCCGACGTCTCCTGACCTGAGCTGGAGTCGCCGTTCTCGCCCGTGCTGTCATCCTTGGGGAGCGCCCGCGCGGCCCTGGCGGGCACGGCTGCCCGCGGCGCGACCGAAGGATCTGCTCTCCGCACCGCGGGGCTGGGATCAGGGCGCAGAACCAGCCCCTCAGTTTTGGCCGGCAAGATCCTGCGGCCGGCGCCAAAGTGCGGTGTACACTGAAGGTTACGCGCGGCGCCTCCCTCAGGAAGACAAACGCTTCGCTTTCGTCACCCTGGCACACAACCTCGTCAGTCGTAGCCGATGCCCGAATCCACCGTGCGGTTCGATCCGGAGTCCGTGAGGGACGCGTGGGACCGCGCGGCGGACGCGTTCGTGGAGGGGCAGACGTCCGGGCGCGACTGGTACCGCCTGGACTTCCTGGGCCCGGCGCAGGTGGCGGCGTGCGGCGAGGTGCGCGGCGCGCGGCTGCTGGACGTGGGATGCGGCGGCGGCTACCTGGCGCGGGAGCTGGCGGCGCGCGGCGCACGGGTCACCGGCATCGACATCTCGCCACGGATGATCGAGCACGCGCGGCGGCTGGAGGACGAAGCGCCGCTCGGGGTCGACTACCACGTGATGG
Organism: Longimicrobium sp.; assembly: GCA_036260235.1. Classification (GTDB taxonomy): domain Bacteria; phylum Gemmatimonadota; class Gemmatimonadetes; order Longimicrobiales; family Longimicrobiaceae; genus Longimicrobium. The sequence goes on along the minus strand of DATAAG010000065.1, from coordinate 4,077 downwards.
ACGCGGCGGAGACCGCGGCGCACTTTCCCGCCGCGTCGTTCGACATGGCGGCATCGTGCCTGGCGCTGCAGGACATGCCGGACCCCGCGGCCGCGCTGCGCGCCGTGCACACGGTGCTGCGGCCGGGCGGCCGCTTCGTCGCCTCCATCACGCACCCGTGCACCGACACGCCCTTCCGCGCCTGGGAGCGCGATGCGGCCGGCCAGAAGCGCTGGCTGTGCGTGGACCGCTACTTCGAGCGGGTGCCCATCGAGTTCGAGTGGCAGCGCTGGGCGTACAGGTTCACCACCGCAGAGCTGCACGTGCCGCTGGAAGACTGGTTCGGCTGGATCTTCACCGCGGGGTTCCAGCTTCGCGCCTTCCACGAGCCGCGCCCCACGGACGAGGCCGTGCACCGGCGGCCGGAGCTGGAGGACGCGACACGGATGCCGTACTTCATCATCCTGGAGCTGGTCCGCGGCTGATCACCGCGAGCCGATCATCCCGCATGTTTCCGCATCCACTCACCCCCGAGCTGAGCCTGGCGCTGCTGGAGCCGCGGCACGCCGAGCCGCTGTTCCGCGCGGTCGACCAGAACCGCGCGCACCTGCGCCAGTGGCTGCCGTGGCTGGACCTCACCGAGTCGTCGGCCGACACGCTGGCGTTCATCCACCGCACCCGCCAGCAGCTCGCGGAGAACAACGGCTTCCAGACCGCCATCCTCTACCGTGGCGAGATCGTGGGGATGGTGGGCCACCACGGGATCGAATGGAGCCATCGGAGCACGTCGCTGGGCTACTGGCTGGCGGAGGGCGCGCAGGGGCGCGGGCTGGTGACGACGGCGTGCCGCGCGTACATCGGCCACGCGTTCGGCGAGCTGGGGCTGAACCGCGTGGAGGTCCGCGCCGCGGCGGAGAACCGCAAGAGCCGCGCGGTCGCGGAACGGCTGGGCTTCACGCAGGAGGGCGTGATCCGCGACGCGGAGTGGCTGTACGACCGCTTCGTGGACCATGCCGTCTACGGTCTGCTCGCCCGGGAGTGGCGGGGCGGGTCCTGATGGAGGGCGAGCGCGCGCGCGTGCGGCTTTCCGGCGGCCTGCAGAAGACGGCCAGCTGGGCGATCCTGCGCGCCGACGGCGGGGTGACGGTGGAGTGGTACGACTACAGCGAGGAGGCGCACCGGGTGTTCGGCAACGACGTCGCGCACCTGGTGCACGTGAGCCCGAGCGACGTGCCGCGCCTGTGCACCCTGCTCGGCGCGGCGGACGCCGATGCGGTGCTGCAGGCGATGGAAGCGCGCTTCGCAGACTACTTCGCCGCGAAGGCGTGGCTGGACGAGCAGTCGATTCCATACCAGCAGGAGTACGACTCCTGGGCGTGAACGTGACTGCACGATCCGCGTGACGTATCCCGAATCCGCGGAAACACCTGTCATTCTGAGTCCTTAACGGCTGCGCCGATCCTGTAGGACGAAAGACGTCTCGCACGAATCGCTCGTCCCCATCAACCTCCCCCAGGGGTTTTTGGGGGAGGTGGGCGAGTCATGCGAGCCCGGAGGGGGCGCGGCGGCTCGCACCGGACCTTTCTCCATTCACGGAGCGTCCACGCCGAACCTGCGATCGTTCTGAAGCCCGTGGCGCGACCGAAGAATCTCCCTCCCCTCGCGCAGAACCCCACCCGGGCAACGCCCGGGAACACCGCCCGACGGCGAGATCCTGCCGCCCAGCGTACAGATTCTTCGGGCGGCGCCCCGGGCTCCGCGGCTGAAGGAGAGCAACGTGCGGCGCCTTCCTCAGAATGACAGTTTCGCCGGAATCGTATGATGAGCAACGGTGTGGGGAATCCCTCCGAAACGCGCGAGCCGGTCGTCCTGAGCTGGAGCGGGGGCAAGGACAGCGCGCTGGCGCTCGCCCGCTTGCGGGAGGATGCCGCAGTCGAGGTGGTGGCGCTGCTGACGACGGTGACGGCGGAGTACGACCGCATCAGCATCCACGGCGTGCGCCGCGCCCTGCTGCACGCGCAGGCGGCGGCGCTGGGGCTCCCCGTGCTGGAGGTGCTGCTGGAACCGCGCTCATCCAACGAGGCGTACGAGCGCGCCACCGCCGATACGCTCACCCAAGTGCGGGAGCAGATGCCCGGTGTGCGGCGGCTGGCGTTCGGCGACATCTTCCTGGAAGACGTGCGGCGGTACCGGGAGGAGCTGGTGGGGGCGCTGGGCTTCGGCTCGCTCTTTCCGCTCTGGGGCGAGCCGTCGCCGGCGCTGGCCGAGGAGGTGATCGATCGCGGGATCGCCGCGCGGCTGGTGTGCGTGGACACGCACGCGCTCTCCGCCGCCTTCGCGGGGCGCGCGTACGACCGCGGCCTGCTGGCGGAGCTTCCCGCCGGTATCGATCCGTGCGGCGAGCGCGGCGAGTTCCACACCTTCGTCTCCGCCGGCCCGGGCTTCGCCGCGCCCGTCCCCTACCGCGTCGGCGAGGTAGTGCTGCGCGACGAGCGCTTCGCCTACTGCGACCTGATCCCGACGGCCGGCTGAGCCCTGGCGGACGCCGCCAGATCCGCCCGGCCTTCTCCCATCGCACACCGTCGATATCGGCATGCGGATTCCATCGATCCTCTGCGCCGCGCTGGCGCTCCTCGCCTTCCCTGTCGCCGCGCAGTCCGCCCGGCCGCAGCAGCACACGGTCGTGGTGGACGGGCATCCGCTGGCGGTGTGGGAGAAAAGTCCGGAATCCGCGCCGCGGGGAGCGATCCTGCTCATCCACGGCGCCACCTGGAGCTCGCTCCCCAACTGGGACCTGCAGGTGCCGGGGGAGGACCGGTCGGTGATGGATGCGCTGGTGCGGGCGGGGTACGCGGCGTACGCGCTGGACCAGCGGGGGTACGGCGCCACGCCGCGCGACTCCACCGGCTGGCACACCCCCGGCCGGGCGGTGGAGGACGCGAACGCGGTGCTGCGCTGGATCGCCGGACGGGAGGGAGGCGCGCGGCCGGCGGTGGTGGGCTACTCGCTGGGCTCGTACGTGGCGCTGCTCACCGCGCAGCGGCACCCGGAGTCGCTTTCCGCGATCGTGCTCTACGCCTCGCCCATCGACCCCGACACCCCGTTCGCCAGCAGCGGCGCGCCCCCCGCGGCGCCCCCGCGCCGGCCGACGACGGCGGAGGCGGCCGCATCGGACTTCATCACGCCCGGCGCGGCGTCGCGGGCGGTGGTGGATGCGTACGTGCGGCAGGCGCTGGCGAGCGATCCCGTGAAGGCGGACTGGCGGCGGCTGGGCGAGTTCTCGTTCGACCTGCCGTCGGTGCGCGTCCCCGTGCTGCTGCTGCACGGCGTCCACGATCCCCTCGCGACGGTGGAGCGCCAGGCAAGGGTGTTCTCGCGGCTGGGGACGGAGGACCGCGCCTGGGTCATCCTTCCCGCCTCGGACCACGCCGCGCACGTGGAGAACGCGCAGGCGCAGTGGGTGCACGCCATCGTCCGCTTTCTCGAGCAGCCGCGTTCGTCACAGGGTGACGAGGTGACGAGGTGAGTGCGGGCGCGGCGTTGCGGTGGGGCCCTCCCCCGGCGGCGCCTGGCGCGCGCCACCCCCTCCCGCAAACTGCGCGGGAGGGGGGATAAACGTCGAACAGGGTACGATCGCGTGCCCCGCTTCCCGCGCACCGTGGCGAGGCAGGACGCCGGCCGGTGTGCACGAACTACAAGGTGGGCGAGTCTTGCGAGCCCGAAGGGGGCGCGGTTGGGACTCGGGATGACGCACAGAGCCGCAGCCTGCCCATCAACCCCCATCACTCCATCACCCCCATCACCCCATCACCCCATCACCCCGTTCACCCCGTCCCCTTTTGCCTGAGAGCCGGGTCCACTACGTTCCAGCCCCGGTCGATCGATCTGCATCCCGTCCACCTTCCGCCAGCGAGGCCGGCGTGAATCTCGATCCCGTGCACCTGATCAGGTCGCAGCTGCAGCACGCGTTCGACCGCCGCGCGTGGCACGGGACCACGCTGCTGGGGGCGCTGCGCTCCGTGTCGGCGGAGGCGGCGGCGTGGCGGCCGGGGGCGGACCGGCACAACATCCAGGAGATCGTGGTGCACGCGGCGTTCT
>DATAAG010000064.1:0-8895 GCA_036260235.1 Longimicrobium sp. | reverse complement strand
CCCCCCTGCGCCTTGAGCTGCCAGAGAAGCGAGGTTCGTACTTCCGCATCGCTCCCCAGACCGTCAGGCCGCAGTTGCAAGACCTCTGCGACCAGGGGATCCACGACGTCGCTTTGGAACAGCGCGGGAGAGAATCCCCCGGGTCCACCTGCCTCAGTGGTCGGGGAGGTGCCGGCGTCCGGTGTGCCGGGGCTGGACGAGCCTTGCATCAGCGCCTGCGCGCCCGCTTGCTCCGCGGCCGGCGGTGTCGGTTGGGAGTATAGCATCAAGAAGATGGAAAACAGCAAAACGAGCTGCAGCGCGTGCAGAAAACCCTGGCGAACCGGGCCTGCGGCGCGCAATCGATCCGAGATCCTGGTCATGATTTTCGTCCGGCGGCCGATCCAGTCCTCGCGCCGGTCAGCGGGCTCCACTACCGCCGGGCCGCCGCCGGCATCCCGCGTGGAAGGTTCCGGACCGGCGCCCGCGAGAAGGGGCCGTGGATCGATGGTGAAAACCGGGTAACCCGGCACGTCGTCCCGCAACGCGACGAGCGGCATGGACCGCGCGTTCACGCGAGAAAGCGAGCCCCCGCCCACCCGACCGGCGTCCTGCCGGGTGGCAAGGAGATACGCCAGGCACGGGATTGCAAAGAGAGGGCTGAGCGGCAAGGGAACATGGAGGTTTGCCACTTCCGGAACGTCCACCACGCATGCGGACACCTGCGCAGGTTCTATTTTCGTGGCGCCGGAGCCGTCGCCGCGGCCCCAGGCATCGAGGAGAACCCTCACCACGTCCTGTTGGGCGGCGGAGTCGGCGGCCAGGCGCCCGAGCAATGTTCCGATCGATTCGTATCTCTCCTCGAAGTGCTTTACCACGCCAGCCAGCCTGCCGCCATGGAGGATTGCCTGTTCGGGGGAACATTCGCCTGTGATGAGCGCCAGCCAGACGAAGATTCCCTCCCTTTCGAACTCGTCCCTGTAGTGCGGCCAGTAGCCTCCCACGGCATAGACGCACTGGCCGGAGCCCAGGCGTGAGATCGCGTACGCCACGCAGGAACGGGGAGGATAGCTGATCCCCTCCGGCGCCGTGCTGGCCGAATGGGCGGGGCCGGGGTAGCCGGGGCGGGGAAGCGCCTCGTCCACGTCGCGGGGCGCGATGACCGACGCGTCCAGGCCGTGATACACGTATCCTGTCCCGGCGACGTTTGCTTTCAACACCAGCATGTTGTTCATGGCTCCCACGCGACCATTGCTAGTGTTTGATCGTCGCAAACGATTCCGAAAGCTTCCTCAGATTCTCCTCGAAGCGCTCTCGCTCGGCCTGTACCGGGATGGCGCTGGATACCGTGGCGCCAAGGAGCTCCACGAGCCCCTTGTTCGTGAGCGAGCTGGTCAGCCGGAATTCCAGCTTTCCGCTGAAGACGCGGGCGATCTCCACGATCGCGGATGCATTTGCCTGCTTGAGCTCGGTCATCGCGAAGTCGTCGTCCCATTCCCGCGGGAGCGTGTCGACCTTGTTGAACACGATGATCGCTTTCTGGATGTGCCGGGTGACGTTTTCCAGCTGGTCGCGAATCTCCTCGACGAAGACCGTGCTGTAGTACTCCGCATTGCGCTCGGAATGTGTGATGCGGCCGTTGTGGTAGCCCACATGAAAGACGAACAGGACGACCGACTTGCCCGTGAGTGCGCGCAGGTCCTGGATCGCTTGGAGCCGGTAGCCGTCTTCGCCAGGGTAATCGTGCAGCCGCACGCGGAGCGTGGGCACGTAGGTGCACGTGGCCTCGATCAATGGATGAGGCCGCAGTTCCTCTTCGAATTCGTGGACGGTGATTTCCTGGCAGGACCAATCGGGCGAGGGCTTGAGCTTGCGCACGTCGGTCCACGGCGTCGCCCACAGCTCGACGATGCTGGTCTTGCCCGACTGGCGCGGACCGAAAAACACCACGTCCAGATACTGAAAATCGAAAAACCGGATGCTCTTGATGTATTCCCTGAGCTGCTGGATCTTTTCTGCGCTCGCACGCTGCTCCTGTTGCAGCTCGAGCGAGCGCTGGCCCAGCCGCTCCTGGAGCTCATGCGTCTTCCACCCCAGAACGAGGGTAAGCACTCCGAGAAACAGCGTTACCGCAACTTCGGCATTCATGACGCCCTCATGCTTGAGAAGGAACATTGATTCGAGGAGGCAAGGCGAACCGCCCTGCAACCACACCGCTGGAAACGGGGAGCCCTGCCCCACGTACGGGGCCCAACCTAATTACGTCGTTTCTGGAGTCAAGAATCATCGAAAGCGATCGGTACGGAGAACCGCCAGAGGAACGGAGGATCGCCTCCGTTCCTCTGGCTTTTGCGTGTCCCTCCGCACCGTTCGGCGTCGTTCTTCCGGAGTTTTGTTATCAGAACGGCAGGTCGTCGTCGTCCCCGAACCGCCTCGCGATCTCCGCCGGGGAGAGGCGTGGCGGCGGCGGTTCTGGCGGAGGTCCTGGCCCGCGCTCCATCTCCTCCCAGGAAACGCCGTACGGCGCTCCGCCTTCGGTGTAGCCGGCGATGAACGCGAAGTCGTCGTCCGAGTCCGGGAAGTCCGGGGGGATCGGCCCTCCGCGTCGCCTGGCGGAGCGGAGACGTGCGGCGCGCGACTTCCGCTTGCGTCGGTGGCGCGCCATGTCAACCCGCGCCCCCCGCAGCGCCGCCCGTCCCCTGGCCGACGAAGATCCCTTTCTCGCGCAGGCGCTTGACCAGCGCGGCGCGCGTCTTCGCGTCCGCCTCCAGCCGCAGCAGGGTGGGCGACACCACGGTCACGTGCTTTCCGCCGAGCGACCTGACGCGGCCGGCGGTCTCCGCGTCCGGGCAGTCCACCAGCACGGCGGGGGCGATGCGGATGGTGCGCACCGCCTTCATCCAGTCGCGCACCTGCCGCGCGACGTTGTCGGGGACCCCGGTGCGCGAGACGGACTCCAGCGTCCCGAGCAGCTGCGCGGCGGACATCCCCTGCTCGGCCGCGCGCAGCACGGACGCGCGCGTCAGGCGAAAGAGCGCGCCCACGCCGGAGCCCGTGCGCTCGGCGATGCGCCCCAGCTCCGCCTCGGCGCGGGGCGCGGGGGCAAGGAAGACGATCGCGAAGTCCGGCTGCACCACCACCTCGCCCCCGCCGGGCTCGGGCGCCAGCGCGAAGTCGTCCGCCTGTCCCAGCAGGTAGCGCCCGGCGTCGGTGAGGCCGAACGCGGCGCCGCCGCCGTCCAGGCGGCCCAGCCGTGCCCCGGCGAACGCCACCAGGCGCAGGAAGAGGAATGCGGCCAGGAGCGACGCCCACGCGTCTTCCAGCCGCTCGCGGCTCACCGGCGCGCCCGTCCACCGGTCACGCCGGAACGCGCTTCCCGCCGCGAGCAGCGGGTTGCGCACCCGCGCGTGGTGCTCGAGGAAGCCGGCCAGCGGCACCATGGCGCCGGCCGGGACGGAAAGAAAGGCGTCCGCCAGCGCCTGCCTCAGGTCCGGCCCCTTGTCCGGGACCTGGAAGGCGAACCGCGCACCGAAGAAGTCGGCGCTTTCCGGGTCTCCGTACCGGGACCCCGGCATGCGCTGCGGCGAGGCGCGGAACGCGTCCAGCACCGCCCTGACCCGCTCGCCCTCGCCCAGCGCCAGCCAGCGTTGCCCGGCCGGCGTGGGGACGAACCGGTAGCGGTCGCCCGTGCTGCGCATCTGCATCAGGTTGAGCGCCTTGAGCAGGCCCACGGCGCAGGCGATCCGGTCCACCTCCCCCTCCTCGTCGTCATCGGGAGAGGGGGTGACCAGGAGGTCCCGCGACCACGCCGGCAGGGGAACGAAGCGCGAGGCGATCGTCTTCTGCGCGCGGACGTACAGGGCGTAGTCACTCGACCGGACCGGGATGGGCTCCGTCGCGGCCTCCACCAGCACCGCCGTCATGTCGGCCAGGCGGAACGGCGTCTCCAGCGTCTCCGCCGCCTGCACGGGCCTCGGCACGGGGGGAGGCGGACCCATGCGCCGCGCGACCTCCGGCAGTAGCCCCACCCACGCCTCCGCTCCCTCCCGGCGGATCGCGGGGAACAGGAACAGGTAGCGCGTGCCCGCCGCCAGCGCGCCCGCACGGTGCCGTGGCTCCACCTTCGCCAGGATCTCGCCGACCTGGCGGAGCGGAACGCCCTGCGGATGATCCTTGAGCGCCGCGACCAGCCGCTGGAGCGCCGCCAGCGTATGCGGCTCCGCAAGCAGAAGGGGCTCGTTCGCGGGACGGCGCGGCACCTCCCATCGGCGGGCCGCGTCCGCGTCGCGCAGCTCCAGCAGCCCCTGGATCCACTCCACGGAGGAGACCCGCTCCTCCAGCTCGCCCGCGCGGCTCCCCCAGCCGTAGCCCCGCGGATCTCCGCCGAGCAGGTTGACCTGCTCGTGCGTGAAGTGCTCGCGCAGGTACGCCAGCACCGCGCCGCGGTGTCCGTCGAACACGGGCACCCGGTCCATGGCCCGCAGCACGCGCAGCAGCGGCTTCGCTTCGGGCACCACCTGGTACTGCTTTCCCTTCGGACCCGGCGGGGTGACCAGCCCGGCCCGCGCCAGCTCGTCCGCGATCCGCGCGGGGAGCGGTCCGGCTCCCGGCGTTGGCTTGAGGGTGAGCCACGCCGCCCGCGCCGCCGGCGACACCTCCTCCCACCGGGACAGCCACTCCAGCGCGCCCGGCCAGTTCTCCGCCGGCGCGATCACGCGGCGGCCTCCATCGCCTCGCCCGCGAAGGCGGGCTCCATCACCTCCGCCGCGTCGGCGATGCGGTACTCGTAGCCCTGCTCGCAGAGGAAGAGCTGCCGCCGGAGGGCGTACTCCTGCTCGTCCGTCTCCGCGCTCACCAGCGTGTAGAAGTGGGCCTGGTTGGCGCCCGGCTTGGGGCGGAGGACGCGCCCCAGCCGCTGCGCCTCTTCCTGCCGCGAGCCGAAGGTGCCGGACACCTGCACGGCCACCGCCGCGTCCGGCAGGTCCACCGCGAAGTTGGCCACCTTGCTCACCGCCAGGACGGGGATGCGCCCCTCGCGGAAGTCGCGGTACAGCTCGTCGCGCTTCTTCTGCGGCGTGGCGCCCTTGAGCAGCGGCACGTCCAGCTCGCGCGCCAGCTCGTCCAGCTGCTCCACGTACATCCCGATCACCAGCGCCGGCTCGCCCGCGTGCCGCGCCAGGATCCGGCGGATGACGGGGATCTTGGCCGGGTTCTCGCTCGCGATGCGGAACCTGTCCCGCGCCTCGGCCACGGCGTACGGCATCCGCAGCTCCGCGGGGAGGGGGACGCGCACCTCGGTGCACGCGGCCTTCGCGATCCACCCCTGGCCCTCCAGCTCCTTCCACGGCACGTCGGCCTTCTTGGGCCCGATCAGGGCGAACACGTCGTCCTCGCGCCCGTCCTCGCGCACCAGCGTGGCGGTGAGCCCCAGCCGGCGCCGCGCCTGCAGCCCGGCGGTCACCTGGAAGACGGGCGCGGGGAGCAGGTGCACCTCGTCGTAGACGATCAGCCCCCAGTCGCGCCGGTCGAACAGCTCCAGGTGGCGGAACGGCCCGTCCCGCTCGTCCCGGTGGGTGAGCACCTGGTAGGTGGCCACCGTCACGGGGCGCACGTCCTTGGCCTCGCCCGTGTACTCGCCCACCTGGTCGTCGTGCAGCGTGGTCTTGTCCAGCAGCTCCGCCTTCCACTGCCGCACCGCCGTCACGCTGGTGGTGAGGATGAGGGTGGAGCTTCCCGCGCGCGCCATGCACTCCATCCCCACCACCGTCTTCCCCGCGCCGCAGGGAAGGACGACCACGCCCGAACCGCCGCGCTCGCTGCCGCCGGCGTGAAAGGCGCCCGCCGCGTCCGCCTGGTACGCGCGCAGGGCGAACGGCGCCCCGGCGCGCGTGGTGTCGCGGAGGGCGATGGGGAGCGGCTCGCCCGGGGTGTAGCCGGCCAGGTCCTCGGCGGGCCAGCCGGCCCTGACCAGCGCCTGCTTCAGCCGCCCGCGCTCGCCCGCCTCCACGCGGAACGCCGTCGCGCGCAGCCGCGGGCCCAGGTGCGCCGCCACCTTCTGGATGCGCGAGACCTCCTCCATCACCGCCGGCTCGTCGCAGGCCAGGACCAGCCCCGCCGCGTCGCGCTCGATGCGCAGCCGCCCGTAGCGCGACGCGGCGTCGCGGATGGTGCGCTCCACGTTGGCGGGAACGGCGTACTTGGCGTACTCGCGCAGCGCGCCCACGATCTCGTCGGGGTCGGCGCCTGCGGCGCACGCGTTCCACACGGAGAGCGGGGTGATGCGGTAGGTGTGCACGTGCTCGGGCGACTTGACCAGCTCGGCGAAGCGCGCCAGCCGGTCGCGCGCCTCGCCGAACCGCGGGCTGGCCACCTCCGCCAGCACGCTCTGGTCGCCCTGTACGATCAGCGGATTTTCGGGGCGGTACGTCGTCATCCGTCCTGCGTGGGACCCTGCGGGTGGGAACTGCGGTCGTGGGATGCGGAAGAGTAGCAGGTCGGAAGGACGGATGGAAGTGCCCGGAGTGATCAGGTGCGCCCGACGGGCCGAAGCGGCCACCGGGGGCGCGTTTGCAGGGTGCGAGCCCGTCGGCCCGCCGCCGGGTTCAGGGGGGTGGGGTCGCATCCGGTACCCGGACCTGCTCTCGTCCCGGCGGCCGAACGCCCCGCGCGCCTCGCCCGGCGTCAGCCGCGGGGCGACGGGGGCGGCGGGGAGGAGGAGGACGGCGGCGGTCCGGGTTCGCGCGTTCGCCCGGCGCGCAGCCGGCCAAGGTGGGTGTCCGCGAAGTCCGTCGGGTACTTGAGCCCGTACCCCAGCGCCCGGTCGAAGCCGATGTGCGCCGCCCAGATGAGGGCGATGACGGCGGGCCGCCCCGTGGAAACGGCCACCCCGGCGGCGATCGCGGGTCCGACGTAGCTGTGTGCGAGGTTGTAGCCCAGCGCTCCGGCGCGCGGGCCGGCGAGGTATGCCAGGAAGCTGAGGTCGGGCGCCAGGAACAGCGCGCCGAGCAGCAGCCACGAATGCCCGCCGCGCTGGTACAGCAGCACGGCGAGCGCGAGCACGGCCAGCCCCTCGAGGCGAAGCCAGATCCTGGGCGCGCCGCTCACCGCGCCGGGACATGGAGTGGACATGCCTTGCCTTCAACCTGCGGGGCGCGGCACGCGAACGATGCTGAACCGCACGCGCCGCGCATATCTCTGAGACGGTGTTCAAGAATTGGTCTTTCGGACAACCGAGCGTTGATTTCCTGAGGGAGCGCACATCCGGAACCTGAGGTTACCCAACCGCTTGCGCGCGACCGAAGGATCTAGCCGGCACAGCCGCGGGCTTGATCGGTGCCTCGGGGCCAGCCCCGCAACTGGGCACGGTAGATCCTTCGGTCGGCACTCTGGGCCCGTGATAACAGACGGCTCAGCGCGGTGCCTCCCTCGGGCTCAGGAAATCAAATCCGCACGTGCGATTCTTGAACACACTCTGAGCAACCGCAGCATGCGCGTGCGGCTCCCGATCTCCTGGTCGTGGAAGGCAATCGTATCGTACCGTGGCAGCGGTCCCCCTTTCCGTGGAGTCGGACTGCATGGGACGCACGCCGCCCCCCCGTCAAGGTGGCCGGTGCGCCACCGCCAGCATGTGCGCACTGACACCCAACACCGAGGGCTCCGTCTCCAGTTGTCGGAGCACTTGCAGGAGCCGTCCTCGACGGGCCACGTCCTGCCATCGCGCTTCAAAGTCCGGCAGGAGCCAGGCCGGCCCTTCCAGCCCGAAGACGCCCTGCAGCCGGAAGCCCGCACGCTCGATCTCGGTGCCGAGCTCGTCCGGCCGGTGAAAGTACGCGGTGGTGAAGTATTCCGGCTCCGCCGTCGGATTGTCGTGGCGCCCGTCGGCGAGGTCCCGCTCGACGATGGCCGCGAACGCCGGATCCGCCAGGAGGTCGCGAGCAAGGCCGTCGAGAGCCGACGCGAATCGGGAGATGCCGGCCGCGAAGAGAACACCTCCGGCCTTCAGAACGCGAAACGCCTCCCGCAGGGCCACCTCCCGGTCGGCCGCGTCCTGCAGATGATAGAGCGGGCCCAGCAACAGCACGGCATCGGCGGAGCCATCCGGCCAATCGAGGCGGCGTGCGTCCCCGACGGAGCAGGTTGCGATGGCGGCCCGGGAGCCTGCGGCCTGCGCGCTGGCCTGGGCGACCATCCGCGGAACCGGATCGATGAGATGAACCTCGTAGCCGCGCTCCGCGAGCCATCGGGCGTGGACGCCGGGGCCGCCGCCCACGTCCAGGACCACGCGGGGCGCCGGGGGGAGGAAGCGCTCGACGAGCTCCTGCGTACGCGCCCGCTCCAGCTGACCCGGGCCCGTCGCGAGTCGTTGCTCCTCCGGGGCGGTTTCGTAGTAGGTGCGTACCGCCGCGGCGAGGGCGGGCTGAGGAGATGTCTGCGTCATGTGGTTACCGGATCCTGCGCACGCGCGAACGCACTGCGGCACGCTCGCGGCCGGGGAAAACGGGCGCGTCGCGCGGGGAGAGACTATTTGGGCTCCATCACCTGCAACTTCCGGGAATCGGAAACCTGCGTCTGGTCGAACCCGACGGGGATCGTGTTGAGCGTGGCGAGCCGCCGGCTCCTCACCAGGTTTATTGCATCCCGCCGCCCCCGATGCCGAATGGGCCTGTCGAGGGGAATGGATGCATGGATGGACTCCCCTGCATCCAGCGCCAGAATGCAGCCGAGAGGGCGCGAGGCGGAAAATCCGCGGAGAGCAGCTTCCTCTGCGTCTCTGCCGCTCTGGTGCGTCAGGCGAAGCCTGACCTCTCTTGTGAACTGAAAGGAGTTCACCATGTGAAATGCCTGTGAGACATGTAGCCAAACAGGCGGGGTGAACCGGGCAACCGGAGCCCTGAAGCACCTGTGAGGCGCACGGTG
>DATAAG010000063.1:0-6738 GCA_036260235.1 Longimicrobium sp. | reverse complement strand
TGGAGTGATGGAGTGATGGAGTGATGGAGTGATGGAGTGATGGAGTGATGGGGCCCTCACCCGCGGCCAGAGAGCCGCGCCCTCTCCCGCAAACTGCGCGGGAGAGGGGGGAGACCCCGGTTTCTCGCGTGGTCGTGGGTTCCGCGTGAACCGCAGTTCTCTCCCTCTCACGCGGCGCGGGAGAGGGGGCCCCCCGCGGGCGGCAGGATGCTGGGCGCCGTGCGGGGACCCTGAGCCGGCGGACGGCAGGATGTCTGCAAGGCACCACGGGCCCGGCGCCCGTCCCAACCTCCCCCAGGGGTTTTTGGGGGAGGTGGGCGAGGTTTACGAGCCCGGAGGGGGCGCGGCTGGGGACCTGCCCACGCGCGACGAAGTTCTCCCCTCTCCGCGAGGAACGAGCGGGGAGGGGCCCCGGCGGGCGCGGGCGGACGTCATGAGGTTGCAGCAGCGGTTCAACCGCCGGGACGGGGCGGCGTGGCACGTGGACGCCGGCCGTCCCGGTGAATCCTGAGTCGGAAATCCTGGGGCCAGGGGAGTGCGGCGGATGAGAAGGCTCGCGAGTGGGGGGACGATGTTCGTGGCGCTGGTGCCGGCGCTGATGGCGGCGCCCGCCGTTGCCGTGGCCCAGGAATCCGGCTGCCCGCTGGGCGGCACCTGCGTTCCCGCGCCGGAGCCCGTCGAGCTGCCGGAGCCGGCGGCGCAGTGGCGGGCGTCGATCGAGTACGGCCACGTCCAGTTCGTGGAGAGCGCCACCTCCATCGACCCGTGGCACACCGTCAGCGCCGAGATCGCCCGCAGGGGCAGCGGCGCCACGGTCATCGGCCGCGCCAACTGGGCCCGCCGCTTCGGCGAGGACGGCGTGCAGATCGAGATGGACGCGTACCCCAGGATCTCGCCGCGATTCTACGCGTACCTGAACGCCGGGTTCTCGGGCGCGGACATCTTCCCCGACTACCGCCTGGGCGGCGAGCTGTACGCCAACACCGGGGCGGGGACGGAGGCGTCGCTGGGCATCCGGCGGCTGGAGTTCGGGGTGACCGGCGTCACCATCTACACCGGCTCCGCCGGCATCTACCGGGGCAACTGGTACGTCTCGGCGCGGCCCTTCGTCACCCCCAAGGACGAGGGGACGTCGGTCTCCGGCATCCTGCTGGTTCGCCGCTACTTCGCCACCGCGGAGTCGTACGCCACGCTCCTCGTGGGCGCGGGGAGCGCGCCCACGGAGGCGCCGCTGGAGTTCGAGGTCCGGCGCGCCGACACGCGGCGCATCGGCGCGTACGGCAGGACGCCGCTGGGCGGCCGCCTGGGGCTGCGCTGGTCCGCCCACTACGAGCACGAGGAGCTGACGCGCCAGGACGACCGCGGCCGCGTCTCCGTGGGACTGGGCCTGGAAACACGGCTGTAGAGGAGGACGCATGCGCATTCCACGCCTGGTGCTCTTCGCATACCTGTGGGGGACCACCGGCTTCTTCGCCGGCACCTTCGTGCTGCTGGGGCCGGTGCGGTGGCTCACCAGCGCCCTGCGGGCGCGCGGTACCGCCCAGGGGGTGGAGGACTGGTCCGTCCGCATCGTCATCCTCCTGCTGATCGCCATCTCCGGGCTGGTGGCCTGGTGGCTCTCCGGGCGCGCCGCCGCCGCCGCCGGGGCCGGGCGGTGGATCGCTCCCGCCGCCACGACGGCGCTCGCCGGGGTGGCGCTGATGCTGTGGATGAACCCGCGCCTCACCACCGGCGGCGAGCAGGTGCCGGAGTCGGAAGACCGCTTCGTCTTCGGGCCGTACCCGGACCGCGCGCAGCTCGCGGAGCTCAAGCGGCGCGGCTTCACCGGCGTCATCTCCCTTCTGCACCCGGCCGTGGTGCCGTTCGAGCCGCGGCTGCTGGCGCAGGAGCGGGCCGCGGCGCGGGCGGTGGGCATTCCACTCATCCACGCGCCCATGCTGCCGTGGATCAGCGAGAACGAGGAGTCCGCCGAGCGCATCCGCCAGCTTGCCCGCTCCGGGACGGGGCGCTACTACATCCACTGCTACCTGGGCAAGGACCGCGTCAACGTCGTCCGGCGGCTGCTGATGGACGAGAACGCCTCCGTCGCCGAGGCAAAGACGGAGGAAAGCCCGCGCAACATCGCCGACATGCCGGCGTTCGAGCGGGGGGGCATCTACCACCTGCGCGATTCCGTCCACGTGGCGCCGTTCCCCACGGACGAGGAGTGGCTGGGGTACGTGCTCTCCGGCTCGGTGCGGCAGGTGCTGTCGCTGCTGGACCCGGAGAACCCGGACGACGCGCCGTGGATGGAGAAGGAGCGCGGGCTCGCGCGCCAGTACCGCATGCCGATCGAGTTCGCGGCCATCCGCGGCTTTCCGTACGACCCGGCGCAGGCGCTGGCCGCCGCGCAGCGCGCCAGGTCGCTGCCGCGGCCGCTGATGGTGCACGGCTTCCGCACCGTCTCGCCCGCGGTAGAGGCGTTCGTACAGGCGTACGCCAGCGGCCTGCCTCCGCTGCCGCCTTCGCTCTTCGCGGAGCCGATGCAGCGCGGGCAGCCGCGGGTGCTGGGCGTGAACGTCGCCGCCGGACCGCGCCCCGCGGGGCCGGAGTGGGGCTCGTTCCTGCAGCGGCGCGGGGTGCGGGGGATCGTCTACGTGGGCGCGGCGGACGCGGCGGCGCGCGAGGACCGCGGCAGCGCGGAGTCCGTGAGCTTCGCCTGGCGGATGGCGGGCGGATCGGCGGACGAGGTGCTGGCGATCGTCCGCCAGGGCGGGCCGTGGTACGTGTACGGCCCCGGGCTGGCGGCGATCCTGCCGGCGCTGGACGCGCGGCTGGACCCGGGGGTGCCGGCGGGGTGAGCGCGCTCCCTCGCACGCTCGGGGGAAAATGCGTATCTTGCGGAAACCGACTCCGCACCCACCCATCTCTCCCGGACATGGCCGAGCACGCCCACGACGCGCAGGAGCACCTGGACCGCGCCGCCGAGATCGTGTGGGATGCCATCCAGCGCCTGGAAGAGGCGCAGCGCGTGCTCTTCAAGGCCGGCGACTGCTACGTGGCGCAGGTGTACGGCGACGGCGTGCGCAAGGTGATCGAGGTGACGGAGAACCTGGCCGACGCCGTGGGCGACCTGACGCAGGCGCACATCGAGATCGGCAAGATCGGCAAGCGCGACCGCGGCCGCGGCTGGAAGGACCCGTAAGCGGCGTAGCGGAGAGGCGAGAGGGCGGGCACCTGTGCAAGGTCCCGCCCTCTCGCCGTTCCGATCACGGGTCGTGAGCGTCCGTACTCGTGGCGGCTCGGACGTCTCCGTTCGCCGTCGCACTCGCTCCCAGAACTCGCAATACGGTGTAGCCTGCCTGCACTCGTTCAACGGAAAGGCTCGGTTCTGCCGGACACGAACCCTGCTCGTATCCGACTGCCGGAGTGCGGAACTGATCGCGGGAACGAGTGAAGCATCCCGCCCGCCCGGCGAGCACGTAGATCGGAGCGCCGTTCACCCTGCTTTCCTCGATCTCGGCCCCGGCGCTGAAGCGTACGGTGCGGCTGTGGCTGAACTCGTTGTGGTAATCCGCATAGTTGCCCAGGTAGCTGCCGTAGTCGCGCCATCGATAGAACTCGTAGCGCATCGTGGCCAGGTGTCGCAGCGCGCCGCCTTCCAGGCGGTAGACGTAAATCGGCGGGAGCGACGGATTGTGGCTTTCCGATGAGATCGACACGTCCGCGAGAACGAAGTCCGATCCGCGTGGGGCATCGCGATACTGCCACTCGCTCGAGTACCCGGTGGAACGCCGATCCGAGATCCACCGGTTGCCGCGCTGCACGGAGTTCACTTTCAGCGAGCCATCAGCGAAATCGGCCGTGCTCCGCGGTTCCAGCACACGGAAGCCGAGGCGGGCCCGACGCTCGACCTCTGCCCGTGCCGCTGCGCGGTTCTGCTCGATCGCGTCGAGCAACTCGGCACCCTGGCGGGCCTCCGCCGTACCTGCAGCCGCGCGGGTGAGCTCCCGGAGCGCCGACTCGGCGCGGCCCGTGTCACCCGCCGCAAGAGCGCCGCGCGCGGCGGCCAGGCGGTTCGCGGGTGTCGCCTCCAGTTCCTTCACGCGGGCCTCCGCCGCCGTCAGGTTCCTGCGGAGGGTCTGGTTCTCGGCGAGAAGGCGGTCGTATTCCGCTTGAGGAGCCCCGCACGACGCGAGGAGCAATATCCCGGCGGGGATAATACGAAGGATGTGCATCTGAGCGTTGTTGGCGGGAGGATCGCGGAGGGATGGGTACGGCCTGCGCGAATGGTAACCGCCTCGAGTACGTGACGCAAACACTTGATCTCGGCGCTCTCCCGTCTTCGCGGCCAGAAAAAACTTCTGGCTCCGGGCCGGATTGTTCGCTATCGTACTGCGACAGCCCGGCGGAGCAGTTCAGTCCGCTGCCCCGCTGGATTCCCCTCTCGACACCTCCCTTCCCACCACGCGCGATATGCGTGCTTTCTTCCGCGTTCTTTCCGCGGCGGCGCTCCTGAGCGGCTGGACGGCCTGGGACGCGCCGGCCGCCGCGGCCCAGGTGCAGGTCACGCTCCGCCCCCTCGCGCCGGTGGAGGCGATCTTCATCGCCGACCTCCTTCCCGGGGGCAGCGGGCTGCGCTCCGACCTGCTGGGGATCACCCTCGTCAACCCGGAAGGCCAGCCCCGGACGCTCGAGATGGAGCTCACGGTGGCGCGGCAGGACCCCTCGCCGCTGCTGGAGATCTTCCGCGGGACCACGGACCCGTTCGTCCTGCGCGAGCCGGTGCGGCACCTCACCACCCGCGACCTGGTGGCCGCGGGGGGCGACTTCGCCATCACCGACTACGCGGTGAACGACGCCGCGCTCGACGACGAGGCGCTGCGCAGCGGGCGGCTGCCGGAGGGGACGTACCTGTTCACCGTCGCGGTTCGCTCGGCGGAAGGAACCGTCCTGGACCGCGACGAGCTGCGGATCACCGTCTCCTACGCCTCGCGCGTGGACCTGCTCTCCCCCGGGGCCCCGGCGGACGCCGGCGCGCCCCCCGCCGTCCCCGGCCCCACGCCGCGCTTCCTGTGGAGCGCGGACGGCGAGTCGGCGGCGGCGCGCTACCGGCTGCGGGTGGTGCAGGTGGACGGCGCCGCGTCGGCGGTGGAGGCCATGCAGGCCGGCTTCCCCGTCTGGGAGACGGTCACCTCGGCCACCTCCGCGCTCTACCCCGCCTCGGTGCAGGCGCTGCGGCTGGAGCCCGGCGCCACCTACGCCTGGCAGGTGACGCGCGAGCTGGGGACCTCCGGGGCGGACGAGCCGGTCGAGAGCCCCATCTGGTGGTTCCGCGTGGACGGCGCGGGCGCCCCCGGCGCCGCGGGCGGCGCGCTGGAGCTGCAGTTCGCCGCCCTGCTGCGGGCGCTGGGGCTTTCCGGCGAGCTGGAGGGCTTCACCCCGGTGAGCGCGACGCTGGAGGACGGCCGCGTGCTGCCGCTGACGACCCTGGAAGAGCTGCTCGCCGCCATCGCGGCCGGCGAGCTCGCCGTCCTTTCCGTTCGCGTCCGCTGAGGAGGAGGCCACGATGCGCAGATGGACGGCGGCCGCGGCGGCGGCGATCGGACTCCTGGGGATGATCGTCCCCGGCGGAAGTGCGCAGGCGCAGGCGGACGTGGCGCTCGTCTACCGGCTGCTGCAGGACGGGCAGATGGTGGTGATCCCCGCCAGCGGGGCGGAGCGCAGGGCGCAGCTGGGCGAGCGCCTGCGCCACCGCGACCTGGTGGCCACCTCCGCCACCACGCGCGCGGCGCTCCGCTTCACCGACGACGGCTCCATCCTCCGGCTGAACCCCAGCTCGCAGGTGCGGCTGCTGGCGGGCGAGGACGGCAGCCCGGTGGTGCGGACGCTCCAGCTGGAGTTCGGCGAGGTGTGGGCGCGGGTGAACCGGCGCGGCGGCGCGGAGTTCCGCGTGGAGACGCCGGCCGGGGTGGCGGCGGTCAAGGGGACGGAGCTCCTGGTGCGCGTGGACTCGCAGGGGGTGACGACGGTCATCACCCTGGAGGGGGTGGTGGAGTTCTTCAACCAGGCGGGGCGGACGGAGCTCACCGCCGGGCGCAAGACCAGGGCGGAGTCGCAGGCGGATGCGCCGGAGGCCGAGGCCGCCACCCCGGAGGAGCTTCGCGAGGCGGCGGAGGTGGGCGGCGGGGACGGCGAGGGGACGGCGGAGGAGGGGGCGTGGATCGAGGTGCAGGTGCAGGACGCCGCCGGCCGCACCCGGACGCTGATGATCCAGGTGCCCCGCGACGCGCTGCGCACCCGGCTGGAGGGGCGCCCGTGAGCGTACCGCGCCTCCTCCACGCGCTCCTCGCGGCGGTCTGTGCCGCGGCGGCGCTCTCCGGCCCGGCCGGCGCGCAGCAGCCGGACCCCCAGCCGCTGATCCTCTCGCCGGAGCCCGGGGAGCGCATCCCCGCGGACCAGGTGCTCGTGGCCGTGTCGCTGCCGCGGCCGGCGGGCGCGGATTCGGTCTCCGTGCGCGTGGGCGGGCGGGACGTGACGGCGGAGGCGGAGGTCTCCGGCGGCGTCCTCACCTGGCGCCCGCGGGAGCCGCTCGCGCCCGGGCCCCACCGCGTGGTCGTCACGCCCGGCGGCGGGAGCGGGGACGCGCGGCCGCTGGAGTGGACCTTCACCGTGGCGCCCGCGGCGCGGGTCGCGGCTGCGGGAGCCGCGGGAGGGGCGGCGCCTCTTCCGCGTCCCCGCTCGCCCGCGCTGCCGCAC
>DATAAG010000062.1:0-1529 GCA_036260235.1 Longimicrobium sp. | reverse complement strand
AGGGGGAGAACGGCGGAGGTGCGGCGATGGGGATCTCACTGCGCTGGCGGGAGGCCCCCTCCCCCCGGCCCCCCTCCCCCGCTGCGCGGGAGAGGGGGGAGAAAAGCGGCGCGCGTGCACGGAGTTCGCCCGTGCGCCGTTGGCGTCCGCGAAGGCGGACCGCGTGCTGTCGTCGCGGCGATTTCAACTGCTGGGCGGGGGGGCCGGCGATGAAGGTCGTCATCCAGAACACCAGCCGCGTCTGGGGCGGCAACGAGAAGTGGCTCGCCACGCTGGCCGCCGGGCTGGCCGCGCGCGGGCACCAGGTCATCGTCTCCTGCCGGCGCGGGGGCGTGGTGGCGGGGGAGCTGGAGCGGCGGGGCATCGCCACCACCACGGTGCGGCCGGGGGCGTACGGCGACGTGCTGCGGGGGCTGCATTTCGCGGGGTGGCTGCGGAGGGAACGGCCGGATGCGCTGCTGCTCACCTCGTGGAAGGGCATCCCGTGGGGCGCGTGGGCGGGACGGCGGGCGGGGACGCCGCGGATCGTGGTGCGGCTGGGAATCGTGCGCGCGCTGCCGCGACGGGGGCGCCACACGCGGCCCTTCCGACGCGGCGTGGACGCGCTGCTCGTCAACTCCGCCGAGGTCCGCGACGCGTGGCTGCGCTCCGCGCCGTGGTTTCCCGCCGACCGGGTGCACGTGGTGCTGAACGGGATCGATGCACTTCCGCCGCCGGCGCCTGAGGAGCGCGCCGCGCTGCGGGCCGAGCTTGGCGTGTCACCCGACGCGCTGGCGGTCGCGGGGGTGGGGCACGTGCAGCATCGCAAGGGATTCGACCTGCTGCTGGATGCGTTCGCGCGGTCCGGGATCGCGGAGAGCGAGGTGGTGATCGTCGGAGGCGGTCCGGAGATGGACCGGCTGCGCGAGCGGGCGGCGGCACGGGGGATCGCGGACCGGGTGCGCTGGGCGGGGCCGCGCCCGGATGCCGCCCGCCTGCTGGGCGCCTGCGACATCTTCGTCCTCAGCAGCCGCAACGAGGGGATGGCGAACGTGCTGCTGGAGGCGATGGCGGCGGGGACGCCGGTCGTAGCGACGGACATCGCCGGCGTCCAGGCTGCCATCGGCGAGGCGGATGGTCGCCCCGCAGCCGGCTGGGTCGTGCCCGCCGAGGACGCGGCGGCGCTCGCCACCGCGCTCGCCGAGGTGGCGGCCGGGGTGCGCGGCCACTCGGCGGAGGTGCGGAGGCGGGTGGAGGAAGCGGCGTGGCGGATACGGAACTGGTTCACGGTGGAGCGGATGATCGACGAGGCGGAAGCGGTGCTGCGGGGGGCGGCGTGAGGCCCCTCCCCCCGACCCCCTCCCCGCACAAACTGCGTGCGGAGAGGGGGAGGACTTCCGTGGTGCTGCGACGGGCATCTCACTGCGTCCGCGGGGGGCCCCTCCCCCCGGCCCCCTCCCCGCACAAACTGCGTGCGGAGAGGGGGAGGACTTCCGTGGCGCTGCGACGGGCATCTCACTGCGTCCGCGGGGGGCCCCTCCCCCCGGCCC
>DATAAG010000061.1:0-5561 GCA_036260235.1 Longimicrobium sp. | reverse complement strand
GAACGTGTGGTACCACGTGGGCTCGGGGTACGAGCGGCCCGGCCGCACCGGGTTCGCCCACCTTTTCGAGCACATCATGTTCGAGGGGAGCAAGAACGTCCCCGAGGGCGACTTCGACAACTGGCTGGAGGCCGCCGGCGCCCGCAACAACGGCAGCACCACCACCGACCGCACCAACTACTACGAGGTGATGCCCAGCAACGCGGTGGAGCTGGCGCTGTGGCTGGAGGCGGACCGCATGGGCGGGCTGCTGGACGCCATGAGCCCCAGCAAGCTGGAGGGCCAGCGCGGGGTGGTGCAGAACGAGCGGCGCCAGAACTACGAGAACCAGCCGTACGGGCTGCTGTGGGAGGCCGCGCCGCCCCTGCTGTACCCGGCCGGCCACCCCTACTCGTGGACCACCATCGGCTCCATGGCGGACCTGGAGGCGGCGGAGCTGGAGGACGTGAACCAGTTCTTCCGCACCTACTACGCGCCCAACAACGCCTCCATCGCCGTCGTGGGCGACGTGAACCCGCAGCAGGTGCGGCAGTGGGTGGAGCGGTACTTCGGCTGGATCCCCCGCGGGCAGGAGGTGCAGCGCCCGCAGCCCACCCCCGTCTCGCTGGCGGCCACGACGTACACCACCCGCGAGGACCGCGTCAGCCTGCCGCAGCTGAACATGATCTGGCACACCGGCCCGCGCTTTTCGCCGGACGAGGCGGCGGTCAACGCGCTGGTGGCCATCCTTACCGACGGCAAGAGCTCGCGGCTGAACAAGCGGCTGGTGTACGACGAGCAGGTGGCGGCGTTCGTCCAGTCGTTCAACGACGCGTCGCTGCTCGCGGGCGAGATGTGGATCCTGGTGCGCGCCAAGCCGGACGTGGACCTGGACCGCATGGAGGCCGCGGTGGACGAGGAGGTCGCGCGGCTGGCGCAGACGCCGCCCTCGCGAGAGGAGCTGGACCGCGTGATCAACGGGCTGGTGACGAACTTCGTGGGCGCGCTGGAGACGGTGGAGGGGAAGGCCGAGCGGCTGAACCACTACCTGTACTACGCCGGCGACCCGGGCTTCGCGGAGCGCGACCTGGCCCGGTACCGCGCCCTCACGCCCGCCGACATCCAGCGGGTGGCGCGGCAGTACCTGGACGGCAAGAACCGCGTGGTGATCAGCATCGTGCCGCAGGGCAGGACGGAGCTCGGGGCCCAGGAGAACCAGTGATGAACCGCAAGATCCTTTACCTGGCGGCCGGGGCCGCCGTCCTGGCCGGCGCCGCGCCCGCGCTGGCGCAGCCGGACTTTCCCACCACCCCGCCGCGGCCCTCCGCGGCGCCGCGGGTGGACCTGCCGGACCCGGTGCGCATGCGCCTGCCCAACGGGCTCACGGTGATGTACGTGCGGCAGCCGGAGCTTCCCGTGGTGAGCGCGGTGATGGTCACGCGCGGCGCCGGGAGCGCCGAGGAGCCGGCGGAGTCGCCCGGGCTGGCCTCGTTCACGGCCAACATGCTGGACGAGGGCGCCGGCGGCCGCGACGCGCTGGCGCTGGCGGACGCGCTGGACCTGCTGGGCGCCGATCTCGGCACCTTCTCCGGGACGGACGCGGCGCAGGTGAGCCTGTACGTGCTGCGGCAGAACTTCGAGCCGGCGCTGCGCATCATGGCCGACGTGGTGACGCGGCCGGACTTTCCCGAGCGCGAGGTCAGCCGCCTGCGCGAGGAGCGGCTGACGGCGCTGGTGCGCGCCCGCGACGAGGCGACCACCATCGCCAACAACGCGTTCGCGTCGCTGGTGTACGGCGCGCAGCACTCGTACGGGCGCTACGCCAACACCGAGAGCACGCGCGCGCTGGACCAGGCGCGGGTGCGGGCGTTCCACGGGGCGCGCTACCGGCCGGAGACCAGCACGCTCATCCTGGTGGGCGACGTGAACCCGGCGCAGATGCAGCCCATGGTGGCGGCGGCGTTCGGCGGCTGGCGGGCACAGGGCCCGGCTTCGGCGCTCCCGGATCCCGCTCCGGCGCCGGACATCGCGCGGACGGTGATCTACCTGATCGACAAGCCGGCCGCGGCGCAGTCGGAGATCCGCATCGGCCACCCGGGCGTGGCGCGGAACCATCCGGACTACTACGCGCTGCTGGTGATGAACACCATGCTGGGCGGCACCTTCACCAGCCGGCTGAACACCAACCTGCGCGAGACGCACGGATGGTCGTACGGGGCGCGCAGCGGCTACCAGATGCTGCGCGGCGCGGGGCCGTTCACCGCGCAGGCGGGGGTGCAGACCAACGCCACCGACAGCGCGCTGGTGGAGTTCTTCAACGAGCTCAACCGCATCCGCCGCGAGCCGCCGGGCGCCGAGGAACTGCAGAAGATCAAGAACTTCGTGGCGCTGGGCCTGCCCGGGCAGCTGGAGACCACGCGCCAGGTCGCCGGGCAGCTGGCCACGCTGGAGACGTACGGGCTGGACGCCTCGTTCTACGACGACTACGTGGAGCGGATCATGGCGGTGACGGCCGAGGACGTGCAGCGGGTGGCCAACCAGCACGTGCGACCCGACCGCGCGGTGGTCGTCGTGGTGGGCGACCGGCAGGTGGTGGAGCAGGCCGTGCGCGCCGCGAACCTGGGCCCGGTGGAGATTCGCGAGGTGTCGGAGTTCGTGAGGGAGTAGTGCGTGAGTGCGTTAGTGCGTTAGTGCGTGAGTAACTGACTTGCGGACGCACTGATCGCATGGGTCGATGGCGAGAACCCGCCCCGGTCGCATGATGCGGCCGGGGCGGGCTGCTTGTCCCGTTCAGCGACTGAAGTCGCCGCAACGACTACGCACTGTCCGCCTTCGCGGAAACCAACCCCTGCGGCCGCTGGATGCGCGGCCACTTCAATGGCTGCCGCGCGAAGCTGGCCGATCCACACTAACGCACTAACGCACTCACGCACTAACGCACTTGCAGTCCCCCCGGCGCCTTCCTATTCTACCCGCCCTTTTCGCGTACCCTGAACCGCACAGCGCAGATGCCGGATCCGTTCGCGAGCGGTGGACCCATGCTGCTGGCCGGCACGGCCAACCGGCCGCTCGCCGAGGAGATCGCCCAGCACCTGGAGTACCCGCTGGGCGAGGTGACCATCAGGAAGTTCGCGGACGGCGAGCTCTTCGTCCGCATCGACGAGAACGTCCGCGGCCGCGACCTGTACATCATCCAGAGCACCACCGCCCCGGGCGACAACATCATCGAGCTGCTGCTGCTGATCGACGCCGCCCGGCGCGCCTCCGCCGCCCGCATCCACGCGGTGGTCCCGTACTTCGGCTACGCCCGGCAGGACCGCAAGGACCAGCCGCGGGTGGCCATCGGCGCCAAGCTGATGGCCAACATGATCACCGCGGCGGGGGCGGACCGCCTGCTCTCGGTGGACTTTCACCAGCACCAGATCCAGGGCTTCTTCGACATCCCCGTAGACCACCTGTACGCCGCGCCCGTCTTCACCCGCTACTTCCGCGAAAAGCGGCTCACCAACCTGGTGGTGATCTCGCCGGACGTGGGCTCGGCCAAGATGGCGCGCGGGTTCGCGAAGCGGCTGGACGCCACGATGGGGATCATCGACAAGCGCCGCCCCGCGGCCAACGTGGCCGAGGTGATGAACGTGATCGGCGAGGTGGAGGGCAGGGACTGCCTGCTTTCCGACGACATGATCGACACGGCGGGGACCATGGCCGAGGCCGCGGTGGCGCTCAAGAACCTGGGCGCCAACGACATCTACGCCTGCGCCACCCACGCCCTGCTCTCCGGCCCGGCGGTGGACCGGCTCTCCAGCGCGCCGTTCAGGGAGATCGTGGTCACCAACACGGTGCCGGTGCCGCAGGAGAAGCGCTTCCCCCGGCTCACGGTGCTTTCCGTGGCCGAGCTGCTGGGGCGCGCGATTCGCTACACGCACATGAACGAGTCGGTGAGCTCGCTCTTCGAGTGACGGTTGTGTGATCCGCGTGGCGGGACTGCCCGTGGCCGGATGGCCAGGGGGGCCGCTCGCGACAGACCCGGAGGTACCCTGATGGCACAATCCGCGACGCTGAAGGCTGCCCTTCGCGAGGGCGCCGGCAAGGGAGTCGCCCGCAAGCTGCGCGCGGTGGGGCAGGTGCCCGCCGTGCTGTACGGCCATGGAGAGAAGCCGCGCCCGCTGGCCGTGAACGCGCACGACCTGGGGCTGCTGATGAGCTCCGTGAACGTGGAGAACACGCTGGTGCGCCTGGACATCGAGGGCGAGGGGCCGCAGGACGTCCTCGTGCGCGACGTGCAGATGCACGCCTACAAGCCCGAGGTGCTGCACGTGGACTTCTTCCACGTGCACGCGGGGGAGAAGGTGCACGTCAAGATCCCGGTGCGGCTGATCGGCACGCCGGTGGGGGTGCACACCGACGGCGGCATCCTGGACCACGTGCTGTACGACCTGGACGTGGAGTGCCTTCCCGGCAACATCCCCGACGCGGTGGAGATCGACGTGAGCGCGCTGGGGCTGGGCGAGTCGGTGCGCGTGGGCGATGTCCCGAAGCGCGAGGGCGTCAAGTTCCTGCAGGACGACGACCTGCCGATCGCGTCCGTCGTGGGCTCGGCGCGCGCCGAGTCCGAGGCGGCGGCGGAGGAGGCGCCGCCGGAGCCGGAGGTGGTGCGCGGCCGCAGGGCGGACGAGGAGGGATAGGATCATCCGCGGCGTGCTGGAGCGCCTTCGGGCGCTCCTTTCCGCGACGGGCGAGGACGACGTGGCCGGGGCCAAGGTCATCGTGGGGCTGGGAAACCCCGGCCGCGAGTACGAGAACACGCGCCACAACGCGGGGTGGTGGCTGCTGGACGCGCTCGCCCGTTCGTGGGGCGTGGCGAAGTTCCGCGTGGAAAAGAGCCAGGCCAACGCCACCGCCCGCGTGGAGCCGTTCCAGGTGCGGCTCATCAAGCCGCTCACCTACATGAACCGCAGCGGCAGCGTGCTGGTGCCGCTCAAGCGGATGAACGCCCTGGACCTTACGCGGGACCTGCTGGTGGTGGTGGACGACGTGGCGCTGGAGCCCGGCCGCGCCCGCTTCCGGCCTTCGGGAAGCGCGGGGGGGCACAACGGGCTCAAGTCCATCGAGCAGATGCTGGGCACCCGCGACTACCCGCGGCTGCGCCTTGGCGTGGGGCAGAAGCCGCCCCAGGCGGACCTGGCGGACTGGGTGCTCTCGCCCATGCCGCGCGGCGACCGCAAGCTCCTGGAGGACCGCTTTCCGGAGCTGATCCGCGGCGTGGAGATCTGGATGCGCGACGGCATCGAGGCCGCGATGGACGCGTGCAACAACTGAGAAGAGTGCGTGAGTGCGTGAGTGCGTTAGTGCGTTAGTGCGTTAGGAACTGAGTAGCGCGGTCGTGCTCGGGTGTGTCGGGCCTACCCCGCGCCTGAGCGGCTGAAGCCGCGGCTACGACAGCGGAAAGCCCCGCAAACTGCGCGGGGCTTCAACTGCGCGAGGTCGCCGCCGCGCAGGCGGACATCACGTCGTCTTTGCCGCGGTTTCATTCAACCGCCGGGGCTGGAGCGCAGCGTCGCCGCGATCCCGCCCCGGATCAC
>DATAAG010000060.1:0-14535 GCA_036260235.1 Longimicrobium sp. | reverse complement strand
GCGCCCTGATCCCAGCCCCGCGGTGCGGAGAGCAGATCCTTCGGTCGCGCGCAGGCGGCCGTGCGGCTGCCGGGCCCGGGTGGCGCTCCCTCAGAGGGTGTTGCCAAACCGCAACCGAGCCTTGTCTTCCTGAGGGAGGCGCCGCGCCTGCCCTGGCCTTCACACCGCACTCTGGCGCCGACCGAAGGATCTTGCC
The DNA here is from genome assembly GCA_036260235.1 of Longimicrobium sp. Lineage (GTDB taxonomy): Bacteria > Gemmatimonadota > Gemmatimonadetes > Longimicrobiales > Longimicrobiaceae > Longimicrobium. The sequence goes on along the minus strand of DATAAG010000060.1, from coordinate 14,339 downwards.
GGCAGAGCCGAGGGGCTGGCTTCGTACCGCGGGAGCCAGCCCTGGGTGACGGAGAGAAGATCCTTCGGTCGCGCGCAAGCGGTTGTGCGTACGCGGTTTCCGTGTGGCGCTCCCTCAGGAAGACAACGCTCGTTCGTGGCGGTTTGGCAACACCCTCTCAGCAAACAAGCTCCGGGAGATTCTCAAACACACTCAAAGGGGGGTGTGCGCCCATCCGCACGCAGCCAGGGTAATCACGGCAGTTGAAGCCCCGCGCAGTTTGCGGGGCTTTCCGCTGTTGTTGCGGGGGGGTTACCCGCTCCGGGGAGGGGCCGCCCGGGTTCGTTGATGCAGTCCTCCAACAAGACGCTTGACGGCCTCCGGCGGAGGTGCTACGTTCGTAGCATAGTGCTATAAACGTAGCACTCACTCCTCATCCCCCCGCCGTCCGCATGCGCGAAGCCTACCGCGACCTTACCCGCCGGGAGCGCCAGATCATGGACTCCGTGTACCGGCGCAGCTCCGCCACCGCGGCGGAAGTGCTGGAAGACCTCCCCGATCCGCCCAGCTACAGCGCCGTGCGCGCCATGCTGCGCAAGCTGCAGGACAAGGGCTACCTGGTCGCGGCGCAGGACGGGCCGCGCTACGTCTATTCCGCCGTCATCCCCCGCGACGAGGCGCGCGAATCCGCGCTGCACCGGCTGGTGCGCACCTTCTTCGACGGGTCGCGCGCCAAGGCGGTGGCGGCGCTGCTGGACCCCGACGAGGGCGCGCTCACCGAGGAGGAGATGCGGGAGCTGGAGGCGCTGATCAGGCGCCAGAAGGAGGGACGATGAGCGCCGGGATGATGCACGTCGACACCGCCGCGGCCCTTTCCGCCGCGGCCGACCTGGCGGTCAAGGGCACCGTCGTCCTCGCCGCCGCGTGGATCGCCACGCTGGCGCTGCGGCGCGCCTCGGCGTCCGCGCGGCACCTGGCGTGGGCCGTCGGCTTCGGCGGGCTGCTGGCGCTGCCGGTGCTGGCGGTGGCGCTCCCGTCCTGGCAGATCCCCATCCTCCCCGCCGAGCCGCTCCCTGCCGCGCCCATCACCGCCGGGACCGGTCCGCAGTGGTCGATCGCCCTCGGGAACGCGCTGGAGGCGCCCGATCCTGCTCCGTCCACGGCGGCCCCCGTGCCGGTGCAGCGGCCGGCCGCCGAGCCGAAGCGCGGGATCGGCTTCTCCGGCACGCCGCTGGGCGGGATGGCGCTGCTGGCGTGGGTGACGGGCGCGGCGCTGGCGCTCCTGCGGCTGGGCTCCAGCATCACCCGTGTGCGGCGGGAGGAGCGGACGGCGCGGCCGATGACCGAGGGCCCCGCGGCGGAGATGCGCGACCGGCTGGTGTGGCGGCTGGGGATCGACCGCCCCGTCGTGCTGCTGGAGGGCGGGGTGGATTCCATGCCGCTCACCTGGGGCGTCCGCCGGCCGCGCGTGCTGCTGCCGCCGGGGACGGAGGCGTGGCCCGCCGACCGGCTGGAGGCGGTGCTGACGCACGAGCTGGCGCACGTGCGGCGGCGGGACTGCGCCTGGCAGCTGGTGGCGGAGGCCGCCTGCGCCCTGCACTGGTTCAACCCGCTGGCGTGGGCCGCGGCGCAGCGGCTGCGGCTGGAGAGCGAGCACGCCTGCGACGACCAGGTGCTGCTCACCGGCCGGGCCGGCGCGGACTACGCCGGGCACCTGCTGGACGTGGCGCGCACGCTGCGCCCGCCCCGCCCCGCCGTGCTGGCCGCCGTCCCCATGGCGCGCCCCAGCCAGCTGCGCACCCGCATGCTGGCGGTGCTGAGCGCGGAGCGCGCCCGCGGCCCCGTCTCCGCCCGTCTCGCCGTCCCCGCGCTGGCGGGCGCGGGGCTGCTGGTGGCGGCGATCGCCGCGCTCACCCCCGCCCGCGCGGGGGCGGCGGAGCCGTTCGCCGTCTCGCCGGGGGCGTGCTCGCGGCCCGGGCGCGGGACGTTCGACGAGGACGTGGACCGCAACGGCATCCGCACGGTCGCGTGGCGCACCGGCTCGTGCAGCGGCAACGCGCGCATCGAGGGCGACGTGCGCTTCACGGAGGACTTCACGGCCGTGCGCTCCATCTCGCCGGGCGGCGTCTTCCGGCTGACGCTGCGCGACGGCGGACGGCGGACGGAGGTGGTCATCCGCCCCGGCGCCGGCGGCGTCCGTCCTACGATGCGCGCCGGTGGACGGGAGCTGCCGTGGGGGCCGGACGCGGAGCGGTGGCTGGCGGTGGCGCTCCCGCAGCTGATACGGCGCACCAGCTACGGCGCGGACCAGCGCGCGCTCACCATCCTGGCCCGGCACGGCGTGGACGCGGCGCTGCGCGAGATGGACCAGATCCCGAGCCCGACCGTCCGCAACCGGTACGCGGACGCGCTGCTGGGCGCCAGCCCGGACGCGGGGGCCATGCGCCAGGCGCTGGACCAGCTGGCGACCGCGGAGCCCGCCGGGACGATCTCCCCCCTGCTGCAGCGCGTGGCCCCTCGCGTTCCCGCGGACGCGGAGGTGCAGTCCGCCTACCTGCGCGCCGCGGAGCGGATCGACTCCCGTGCGGAGCAGCGCCGGGCGCTGGTGGCGCTGGCGGAGAGCGGGCCGATGGCGCGCGGCACGTGGCTGGAGCTGTTCCGTCTCGCCGGGCGCATCGACAACGGGCACGACCTGGAGCTGCTGCTGGGCGGCGTCGCCCCGCGGCTTCCGGCGGACGGCGCGGTGCACGAGGCGTATCTCGAGGTCGCCGGGCGCATCCGCGGCAGCGCGGACCGGCGGCGCGCGCTGGCGGCCCTGGTCGCCACGCGGAAGCTGGACGCGCCGATGCAGGTGCGGGTGCTGGGGTTCGTGGCGGCGCTGGGCAACAGCACGGAGAGGGAGCTGCTGCTGGCGCAGGCCGCGCCGCACCTCTCCCGCGATCCGCGGGTGGCGCATGCGTACCGCGCCGCGGCGGAGCACGTCGCGAACGCGGACGAGCGGCGGCGCGCGCTGGCGGCGTACGAGCAGCCGGCCAGCCCGGCGCGGGACGCCGTTCCGCGGGACCGGCTGGACGATCCGGAGGCGACGACCGTCCTGACCTCCCAGGACCGGCACGAGGGCGCGACCATCAAGCGCGTCATGCTGGCGAAGGACGTGATGCTGACGGCGGACCGCGCCGGCATCGAGCGCATCTCGCTGGACGGCTGGCTGGTCTTCCGCGAGGAGGCGCCGGATGGCTCCACCCGGCGCGTGCGGATCGGGCCCGGCCCGGACGGCCGGCTGCGCCATCACTGGGACGGCGACTTCCTCGGGGTCGCCACCGACGCGTGGCTGCGGCAGATGATCGACCGGTTCGCGAGGCTCACCTACCCCAGCCGCCGGTGGTGACCGCCGGCTGAATCGACCCCACATCCTCATCGAACGGCCCCCGCGGGATGCCTGGAACGGGCATCCCGGGGCGGAGCCCTGGCCTGAGACGGACGTTCTGATGATGCGCAGGATCCACATCTCCGCCGTGATCGCGTGCGTCCTGGTCGCGGCACCCGCCCCGGCACAGCCCGACGTGAGGCCGCTGGAGCGGTATCTGGCCCGGGCGGAGCAGCTCGGCTTTTCCGGCGCGGTGCTGGTGGCCAGCGGCGACCGCGTGCTGCTGGAGCGCGGCTACGGCTGGGCGGACCGGCGCGCCGGGGTGCCGGCCGACTCCGGCACGGCGTTCGGCATCGGATCGGTCACCAAGCAGTTCACGGCGGCGGCCATCCTGAGGCTGCAGGAGCAGGGGCGGCTGCGCGTGGCGGACTCCATCGGCCGCTTCCTTCCCGGCGTGCCGGCGGACAAGCGCGGCATCACGCTGCACCACCTGCTGACGCACACGGCCGGGCTGCCGCGCGAGGTGCAGGGGCTGCCGCAGCCCGGCCCGGCCACGCCCATCCCGCCCGCCGACGAGTACCTGCGCCGCATCCTGGAGACGCCGCTGGGGTGGGAGCCGGGGACGCGCCACCTGTACTCCAACCTGGGCTACCGCCTGCTGGCGATGGTGGTGGAGCGCGCGTCGGGGATGCCGTACGAGCGGTTCCTGCGCGAGCAGCTCTGGCTCCCCGCCGGCATGCGGCAGACGGGATTCGCGCTGGCGGAGCTCGCGCCGGGCCGGCTGGCGCGCGGCTATCGGCTGCTGGACGAGGGGACGGCGCTGGACCGCATCCTTCCGCCCGGTGCGGCGGGGACGGCGGCGCACCTGGGGCACGGCGGCCTGGTTTCGACCGCGGGCGACCTGTTCCGCTGGGCGCGCGCGCTGGACGCGGGGCGAGTGCTGGCGGATTCGTCCCGGCGCGCGCTGGAGACGCCGTACGTGCCCGAGGATTCGACGGCGAGGTCGCACTACGGCTACGGCTGGTCCATCGCCACCACCGTCCGCGGTACGCGGCTGGTCACCCACAACGGCTCCGACGGCATCTACTTCGCCGACTTCCGCCGCTACGTGGACGAGGGCGTGACGCTGGTCTTTCTCACCAACCAGTTCGACGTGCTGGGCGAGGCGGTCCTGCGCGCCGTTCCCGCGCTGCTCTTTGGCGCCGCGGCGGATTCGCTCCCCGGCGCCGGCGCCTCGTTCCCGGCGCCGCCGGCGCGTTACGCGGGCAGCTACCGGCTCCCGGGCGGCGAGACGCTGACGCTGGCGCACGGGGGCGGGCGGCTGGAGGCGTCGTCCACCGCGCCGGGCGCCGCGCGCTACCTGCTGCCGCTGCCGCCGCTGGAGGGCGACACCGCGCCGGCCCTGGCGGCGCAGGCGGCGGTGGTGCGCATGATGGACGACCTGCTGCGCGGCGACACGGCAGCCACGCTGCGCATGCTGCCGCCCCGGTACACGGCGGAGGAGGAGCGGGCGTTCTGGGCCGGGCAGCTCCCGGCCTGGGAGCGCCGCTACGGCGCTTTCCGGGAGACGGAGCCGGTCGCCACCGTGGCGAACGAGCGCGGCGGCTGGGACGTCTGGCTGCTGCTGCGCTTCGAGCGTGGCGCCGCCGTCGTGCGGGCGGTGCACACGCAGGGGACGGCGGACATCCAGACCGGCCCGCCGCCGCTCCTCCCCGCCGCGTTCGCGCTCGCGCCCGCCGGCGAGGGGGAGCTCATCGTCTACAACGCCCACCTGCGCCGGAGCGTGCGCGTACAGGTGGAGCGCGACCCCGCGGGCGATCCCGTCGCCCTGCGGATCCACACCCCCCGCGGCGTGGTGCGCGCGCCGCGGCTGCCCTGACCATCCACCCTGGAACACGGGGAACCTTCCGATGAAAACGCATCTCCTCGCCGCCGCGGCCGCCGTGCTGGCCACATCCGCCCTGGCCGCGCAGCAGCCCACGCCCATCGCCCGGGACGCGCGCGCGGTGGCGCAGCGGCTGGACGAGCACGCGCGGCGGCTGGTCCCCTTCGGCTACTCCGGCTCGCTGCTGGTGGCGAAGGACGGCGAGGTCGTCATTTCGAACGGCTACGGCCTGGCGGACCGCGAGAACGGCGTCCCCGTGACCGCGGAGACGGTGTTCGACATCGGCTCCATCACCAAGCAGTTCACCGCCGCCGCCATCCTGAAGCTGGAGATGGAGGGAAAGCTGAGCGTGAACGATCCCGTCTCGCGCTGGTTCCCCGGCGTCCCCGCGGACAAGCAGGGGATGACGCTGCACCACCTGCTGACGCACTCGTCCGGGCTGCGCGACATCTTCGGCGGCGACTACGACGTGGCGGAGCGCGACTCGCTGGCGGGGGTGATCCTGAACAGCGAGCTGCAGTGGGCGCCCGGGACGCGCTACGACTACAGCAACGCGGGCTACTCGCTGCTGGGGATGGTGGTGGAGAAGGCGTCGGGGATGGGGTACGAGCAGTACCTGCGCGAGAAGCTGTGGGGGCCGGCGGGGATGACGCGCACCGGCTACGTGGGCCCGCAGTGGCGCCCGGGCGAGCTGGCGGTGGGCTACGGCCGCGGCGGCCGGCGCGACGGGACCTCGGTGGAGCAGGCCTGGGCGCCGGACGGCCCGTGGTGGAACCTGCGCGCCAACGGCGGCATCCTCTCGAACGTGCGCGACCTGTTCCGCTGGCACCAGGCGCTGGAGGGCGACGCCATCCTGAGCGCGGAGGCCAGGCGGAAGATGTGGACGCCGCACGTGCCGGAGAACGAGGAGGGAGACTCGCACTACGGCTACGGCTGGGCCATCGGCCCCACCACGCGGGGGACGAAGCTGATCGCGCACAACGGCGGCAACGGCATCTTCTTCGCCGACTTTCGCCGCTACGTGGACGAAGGCGTCGTCATCCTGGTGATGTCCAACACCACGGACGCCTCCTACTCCCGCGCGCTGGGCGGGTTTACGCGCCTGGTGTTCGGCGGCGGCGAGGTGGTGCCCCCGCCCGCCGCGGTGGAGGGCGATGCCGCCCGCGCCGCGGCTGCCGCGGGGGCGTACGCGCTGCCGGGCGGCGGCACGCTGCGGGTGACGGCGGAGGGCGCGCGCCTGCGCATCGCGCCGGAGGGGCCGCAGGCGTTCGCGCTGCTGAACGGCGGCCCGGCGGACGAGCGGGCGGCGGCGCTGGGCGCGCGCACGGTGGCTATGCTGGAGGCCGCCGGCCGCGACGACTACGCGCCGCTGATGCAGGCATTTGGCCCGGGGGTGACCCTGGAGCGCATCCGGGGGATGCACCAGGAGTTCCTGTCCAGCGTCACGGGCCGCCTGGGCGCGCAGCAGCCGGGGGTGGAGCTGGTGGGCACCGTGGCGCGCGGGCCGGTGGTGCAGGCGATCGTGCGGATGCGCTTCGAGCGCGGCACGCAGCTGCTGGGCGTGGAGTGGGAGGGCGACGAGGCGGCGGAGATCGGCCCCATGCGCGAGCCGCCGCCGGTGCTGTTCGTCCCCGTGGCGGCGGACGCCTGGGCCTCGTACGACGTCGCCACCGGCGCCTCCACCCGCGTGCGCGTCGAGGGCGGCGCGCTGGTCATCGACACCCCCTCCGGCCCCGTGCGCGCCGCGAGGTCCTCGTAGAACAGAGGAAAGAATGGCCTCACGCAGAGTCAGCAGAGTCAGCAGAGTCGTCTCTACCGCCATCAAGGGATCTATCGAAGGGCAGAGAGCTATGGAATGGGCGGGGAACAGACTCTGTTGACTCCGCTGACTCTGTGTGAGACCCAATCTGTAGAACTTTGGACAACGAGAAGGGCGGGCTCCCCGTGGTGGGAGCCCGCCCTGTTCATCCGCCGGAGCGAGAAGATCAGTCGCGGCTGTTCAGCTTGGCGAGCAGGCGCAGGATCTCCAGGTACAGCCACACCAGCGTCACCATCAGGCCGAAGGCGGCGTACCACTCCATGTACTTGGGCGCGCCCATCTCCGCCCCGTTCTCGATGAAGTCGAAGTCCAGCACCAGGTTCAGCGCCGCGATCACCACCACGAACAGGCTGAACAGGATGCCGAAGGTGCCGCTCTCGTGGATGAAGGGCATCCCGGTGCCGAAGAAGCCCATCACGATGTTCACCAGGTACAGCATGGCGATGCCGCCGGTGGCCGCCACCACGCCCAGCTTGAAGTTCTCCGTGGCGCGGATCAGGCCGGAGCGGTAGGCCAGCAGCAGCGAGAACAGCGTGCCCATGGTGAGCCCGATCGCCTGCATGGCGATGCCGGGGTACTGCGCCTCGAACACGCCCGAGATGCCGCCCAGGAACAGGCCCTCCAGCACCGCGTAGATCGGCGCGGTGACCGGCGCCCACGTCTTCTTGAAGATGGTGACCAGCGCGAAGATGAACGCGCCGATCAGGCCGATCATGGCCGTGCCCAGCGCCGCGCTGGGATCCCAGTTGTTCAGCACCTTGCTGAACATGTAGCTGGCGGGCACCAGCATCAGCAGCAGCAGGATGCCCACCTTGTTGACGGTGCCCTCGATCGTCATCACGCCGGCGCCGGGCGCGGCACGCTCGAAGGTCTTGGAGTTCAGCGACGGGTTCGACGTTCTCATGGCTTCCGTGCGATGCGGGTTTCGGGATTCCGGCGGCTTGATACGCCGAAGGGGCACGGCGGGTTTCGCTGCCCGCCGCGGAACGGGGCGGCCCTCAGGGCCGCCAGGTGATCTCGATGGTGCTGTACGGGTGCCCGCCCGGGGCCTCGCGGTACTCCGCGGAGCGCCGCTGCACGCGGAACTCCACCGTGGCCGCGCGGGTGGCCACGCCCACGCCCCAGGTGGTCTGCGCCACCCACGGCGTGCGGGTGACGCGCGCCTCGCCCGCGACGGTGCCGTCCAGGAACAGGTCGTGGGCCACCGCCTCGCCGCGCACGGCGGCCACGGCGTAGACGGAGGCGGCGCGCGCGCCTGGGCCCCACGCGTGCGGCAGGCGCGTTCCCGCGCGGGCGCGGGCCTCCCCGTGCACGGCCGTGCGCAGGTTGCCGGCGCTGGCGCCCGCCTCGGCGATCAGGTCGCCCGCGCGCACGCCGCCCACGCGGGCCTCCGCCACCCGCCGCTCCACCGCGTAGCGCAGCGCCACGGCGGGCTCGAAGCCCAGCTGGTGGCGCCACCCCACGGGGTGCCAGAAGCCCGCGATGCGGTGAAAGTCCTCCATCACGCGCCGCCCCTGGGAGGGCTCGCCGGTCACCCCCGCCTCCACGGCGAAGGTGTGGCGGGTGGCGCCGTCCACCACCCGTCCCGTGGCCGCGGCGTACAGCCATCCCGCGTACGGGCGCTGGCCCGGCATGGGATCATACGTGTCCCAGCGGGGGCCGTACAGCCGCTGCCCCACCTCCACGGCGGTGGACGCGCACCCGGCCTCCGCGTCCGCCGGCGCCGTCCCCGCGGCGCAGGGCGCCAGCGCGCGCGCCAGCCCCTTCCACCCGCGGGCTCCTTCCATCTCCACCGCCAGGCGCAGCCCGTTGCTGTACTCGTAGTCGGGCCGCACGTCCATGGGGATCCAGAAGTTGTACGCGTCGTTGTCGCTGGTGAGCTGGAACGCGCGCACCTGGGCCCCGATGGGCGATCCCGCGGCCGCGGAAAGGAACGGCACCGCGAGCGCCAGGGCTCGCCAGGACCTGCGGAACTGCGTCATCTCGTGCGGGAGACCGAAACCGTGCGGCGGCGGGAGGACCGGCTGTGGACAGCGAATCTAATGCGCAAGCCCGGCCGCCGTAAAGACACGCGCCCCGCAAGAGGCGTTGCGCGCCCTGGTCCCGTCCACCCCATCACCCCGTCACCCTCGCCCGCTTTTTGCCTCTGCCGCGCCCGAAGCACACCCGTACCCCGGAGGCCGCGATGCCGAAAGGCTGGAGCAAGCACGACGAAGACATGTACGAGGCGATCAAGGAGAGCTCCCTGGACCGCGGGCTGGACGAGGGCCGCGCCAAGGAGATCGCCGCGCGTACGGTCAACAAGGCCCGGCGCTCGGAGGGCCGCACGCCCAACAAGACCACGCAGGGCACCGGCAACCCCAACCGGGGCTACGAGGCGCGCACCCGCGACGAGCTGTACAACATCGCGAAGGAGAAGAAGGTCGCCGGGCGCAGCAAGATGACCAAGGACGAGCTGATCGCCGCCATCCGCGGCGGCTAGCGCAAGACTCGGCCAAACGAACAAAGATTGTCACGCGGAGCAGCAGAGAAGCGACTCGCCGTTCCTCTGCTGCTCTGCTGCTCTGCGTGAATGTTTTCCGGCGCGATGCACGACGCCGGCTCACGCGGCAAGAGCGCGGGCGGGGACCATCTGCTGCAGCGCGCGGCGCACGTAGACGGGGACCATGGCGCGGCGCCAGTCGGGGTCTACGATGATGTTCTCCAGCGGGTGGCACTGCTTGAACGCCTGCTGCGCCACCGCCTCCACCACCTGCCCCAGACGCTGGCCCGCGGCGATCTTCTCCAGCCCCGTCACCACGCGCGGCCGCGACCCCAGCGCGGAGACGACGACGGAGAGCGAGCGCACCGTCTCGTCCGGCGCCAGGTCCGCCGCCGCGGCGATGGAGAGGAGCGGAAAGTCGATGGAGTTGCGCTGCCGCACCTTGACGTACGCGGTGCGCACGCCCGGCCCCGGCAGGGGAATGCGGACCCGCGCCACCAGCTCGTCGCGGCGGCGCACCGTGTTCCACTCCCCGTCCGCGACGAAGAAGTCGTTCACGCCCAGCGACCGCGTCCCCTCCGCCGAGACCAGGTCCACCGCCGCGCCCACGGTGATCAGCGCGGGGACCGTGTCCGCGGAGTGCGCGGCGACGCACTTCTTTCCCGTGCGGGTCACGTGGCAGACGTCGCCGTCCTTCTTGAGGCAGAAGCCCAGCGCCTGGCGCCAGAAGAAGCTCTGGTTGTAGTACGTGCAGCGCGTGTCCAGGCACAGGTTGCCGCCGATCGTCCCCTGGTTGCGGATCTGCGGCCCGGCCACCTTCCCCGCCGCCTCCGCCAGCGAGGGCAGCGTCCGGCGCACCAGCGGGCTGCGCGACACCTCCGTGAGCGTGGTGCACGCACCGATCACCACCTGCGCCGCCGCGGACGAGTCGTCGTTCACGCGACTGCCGGCCGCATCCGCCATCCACACGCCGTGCAGTTCGCGGATCCCCTTGAGCGCCACCAGGTGCCGTGGGGTGAACAGGCGGTGCTTCATGTTCGGCATCAGGTCCGTGCCGCCCGCGATGGGCATGGCGTCCTGGTGCTCGCGCAGAAAGGCGACGGCCTCGTCCAGCGTGCCGGGGCGGTGGTACGCGTACTCGTGAAGGCGCAGCATCGGCCAGGGATGCGGGTGAACGCGCAGGTTGCGGCGACGCGGGAAGATACGACGTGTCGCCGCGGGATTCCAGATGGGGCCCTCCCCCGGCCTCGCCTGGGCTCGTCCACCCCCTCCCGCAAACTGCGCGGGAGGGGGTGTACACCCCATTTCCGGTGCGATGGATGCCCTGGCGCGGTCCGCTGGCCCCCCCCGGCCCTCCCCCGCAAACTGCGGGGCGGAGGGAGAACGGCAGATTGGCACGGGCCGACGCAGTTCATCCCCTCTCCCGCTTGCGGGAGAGGGTGCGGCGCCAGGCCGCGGGTGAGGGCCCTCCGCGTGCGGCAGGATGCGGCACCCGTCGCTCGGACCCAGCGCCCACTCCAACCCCGCGGTTCGTGGGGAAGGGCCGGGGATGGGGGACGCTCAGCGGGCGGCAGGATGCCTGGTCAGCCGCTCGAACCCGGCGCTCCCATCGGCAGGCGGAGGACGAACAGCGCGCCGGGTGCGTCGCCGTCGCGCAGCACGATGTCGCCGCCCAGGCGGCGGGCCAGCTGGCGCGCGATGGTCAGCCCCAGGCCGGTGCCGCGGTTCAGCGAGTCGGAGCGCGCGCCCTCGTCCACCTGCTCGAACGGGTGGAAGATGCGCTCGCGGTCCTCCGGCGGCACGCCGGGACCGGTGTCGCGCACCGCGATCTCCATCCATCCCCCGTCCTCCACCACCCGCGCCCGCACGGACACCGACCCCCGCGGCGTGAACTTGATGGCGTTGCTCACCAGCGCCGTCATCACCTGCCGCAGCCGCTGCGGGTCCGTCTCCACCGGCGGAAGGTCCGCGGGGACGTCGACGCGGAACTCCAGGTGCTTGGCCTCCGCCTGCTGCTCCAGGTGCTGCAGCATCCCCGGGAGCACCTCCTGCAGCGAGACGGGGGAGGGGAAGATGGGAAGACGGTCCACCTCCACCGTGGTGAGCAGGAGCACGTCGTCCACCAGGTGCGCCAGGTGCTCCGCGCACACGCAGGCGCGCTCGCTGGCCCGCGCGGCGGCGGCGGGAACGTCGCCGAAGGTCCGCGTGGCCAGCAGGTGCGTGTACCCCACGATGGCGTTCAGCGGGGTGCGCAGCTCGTGGCTGGCCGCGGCGAAGAAGCGGCTCTTGGCGCGGCTGGCCTCCTCCGCCTCGGCCGCCAGGCGCGCCAGCTCCACCTCCTTGGCCAGCCGCTCCGTCACGTCCTCGAAGAGCAGCGACACGCCGCCGTCCGGCAGCGGGTGGATGGAGACGTCGAACGAGCGCCCGCGGAACACCCGCCCCTCGGGGAAGAGCGCCGCCAGGGTGCGCGGCTCGCGGTCGTTCAGCGTGGCGCGCACCGCCTCGCGCAGGTACGCCGGCTCGTCCGGCAGCAGCCCCCACAGGTCCGTGCCGATGGCGCGCTCGCGGCGCAGCGAGACCAGCACCTCCGCTGCGCGGTTCACGTAGACGATGCGCGCCTCGCGGTCCGCCGCGATGAAGCCGTCGCGGATGGACTCCAGCAGCTGCTCGTACTGGTCCGCCAGCCGCTGCTCGCGGGTGGCGTCGCGAAAGTGCAGGGCGATGCCGCCGTCCTGCAGCGGCGTGGCGTGCACGGAAAGGTGGCGTGCGAACAGCTCGCGGTCGGAGAGCACGGTCAGGCTGAGCACGGCGCCCTGCTCCGCGACGCGCGCCAGCCGCTCGCGCAGCTGCGGGTCGCCGGCGCCGGGGACCACCGACCGCAGGTCGCGCCCCAGCGCCTCCGCCCGCGACACGCCGAACAGGCGCTCCGCGGCGGCGTTCCAGTAGGTGATGCGGTAGCCGGCGTCCGCCATGCAGAACCCGTCGGCAAGCGCCTCCAGGGCCGCATGGGAGGACATCTCCACCGGTGCGGTCACGACTGACACAGGCTGGCTCCAGACAATCGCCCGTGGGCCGGGCGGGAAGCGGGCGCGCCGCCGCACGGTGCGTGCCGCGGCGGGCGCTTTCAGACCCGTCCGTTCACACGCATGTTCCCAACAGGATCGGCGGAACGTCTGCCGTCCGCGCGTCCCGCCCGCTACCGGCGCGCGAACCCCGCCCCCGGCGCCCACGCGGGGAGGCCGTCGCCGTGCGCCACGGCGAGCGCGGTGCGCAGCATCACCCGGCCCTGCTGCACGGCGCCGGCGTAGTCCCATCCCTCCGCGTAGGAATCCGACGGCTGATGGTAGTGCCGGGTGATGAACTCCTCGTACCACGTCTCGCCCCACCCCTCCGGCCGCCCCTCGAAGGTCAGGCCGTGGTCCATCGCCAGGGAAGGGACGCCGGCGCGGGCCAGGGGAAAGTGGTCCTGCCGGTAGAAGATCCCCTGCTCCGGGTGCGGGTCGGGGCGAATCTCCATTCCCTCCGCCCGGGCGGCCTCGCGCACCGCCTCCCCCAGCGACGAGCGGTCGGCGCCGATGGGGGTGATGTCCATCGTCCGCCCCTGCAGGTTGGCGCCGTCCACGTTCAGCGCCGCGGCGGTGGTGCCGAGCGGAAAGAGCGGGTTGCGCGCGTACCACTCCGCCCCCAGCAGCCCCGACTCCTCCGCCGTGGTCGCCATGAAGAGGAGCGGCCGCGGCGGGGGCGACGGCATCGACGCGGCCGCCTCCGCCAGGGTGAGCAGCAGGGCCACGCCGCTGGCGTTGTCGTAGGCGCCGGGGTGGATGCGGCGCTCGCCGTCCGCGCCCTCGCGCACCCCCAGGTGGTCGTAGTGCGAGGTGATCACCACCGGCTCCGCGGCGCGCGCGGGATCGCTCCCCGGGAGCAGCCCCACGACGTTCGCCGTCCGCACCGGCTCCACCTCACTACGGACGGACGCGCGCACCCGGATTCCCGTCTCCAGCGGGCGGAAGCCGCGGTTCTCCGAGTCGCGGACCAGCGCGTCGTAGTCGTGCCCGGCGCGGGCCAGCAGGCTGCGCGCGGTGGACTGGGAGATCCAGCCGCGCACCTGCAGCGGGAGCTCGGGGTCGCCGGCCAGGCCGTACTGCGTCCCCGTGTTGGAGGTGCGGACCACGTTCCACCCGTAGCCGGCGGACTCGTCCGTGTGGATGAGCAGCGCGCCGACCGCCCCGCGCCGCGACGCCTCCTCGAACTTGCAGGTCCAGCGCCCGTAGTAGGTCAGCGCCTTTCCGCCGAAGAAGTCCGGCGTGGCCTCCGTCCCGGGATCGTTCACGCGCACCAGCAGCACCCGGCCGCGCAGGTCCGCGTCCTTGAAGTCGTCCCACCGATATTCCGGCGCCGTGATCCCGTAGCCCACGAAGACAAGGTCGGCGTCCACCTCCACCCGCGGCTCCGGCACCCCCGCCTCCAGCACGTACTCCTCCTCGTACGCCGGCTCCATCGGCCCCTGCGGCGTCTGGAAGGATAGGGTGGGGTGGGGCGTGAGGCCCACCATCGGCACCTCCTGCAGGTGCGATCCGCCGGCCGGCTGCAGCCCCAGGCGCTGCATCTGGCTGCGGATGTACTCCATGGCCAGCGTGCCGCCGCGGGTGCCGGGCGCGGCCCTCCAGCAGCGGGTGGGCGAGGTAGCGGAGGTGTGCGTCGATGACGTGCGGCTGGATGCGCGCGAGGGCCTGCTCCAGCAAGGCTTGGTCGATGGGCGGCATCAGGATTCGCTGAGGTGGTGTCGCCCGCCGCGGTGATGCACGCG